>JBCBHB010000021.1:0-11312 GCA_038526025.1 Pseudomonadota bacterium | reverse complement strand
CTCGAAATCGAGCCCCATGCCGTCGAGGAGCCGCAGCGCCTCCCGCATCTTGCGACCCGAGGGCGTATCGAGGCTGCCGAAGACCGAGTGGCTGAGCAGCGCCACCTTCGGCGTGATCCCGAACCGCCGGATATGCCGGGCCGCGGCCACCGTCGTCGTCGCCACCTCTTCCGGCGTCGGGTCGTGATGCACCTGGCTGTCGGCGATGAAGATGGTGCCCTGCTCCATGATGAGCGGGGAGAGCGCCCCCTGCGGCCGAAGGCACTCGGGGCCCCCGGCCAGCACCTGCGTCACGTAGTTCAGGTGCCAGAGATAGGTGCCGAAGCTGCCGCAGATCATGCTGTCCGCGTCCCCGCGATGGACCATCACCGCCGCAATCGCCGTCGCGTTCGTGCGGATGATCGTGCGCGCCAGCTCCGGCGTTACGCCGCGCCGCTCCATCAACGTGTGGTAGGTCTCCCAGTAATCCCGATAGCGGGGGTCGTCGGTCGGGTCGCAGATCTCGAAGTCCTCGCCGATGCGCACTGTCAGCCCCGCCCGTTCGATCCGGTTCTCGATCACCTCGGGCCGGCCGATCAGGATGGGCCTATCCACCCCCTCCTGCACCATGCTCTGCGCCGCGCGCAGCACCCGCTCATCCTCCCCCTCCGCGAACACCAGGCGTCGGGATGCCGCGCGCGCCGCTTCGAAAACCGGCTTCATCAGCAGCGTCGAGCGATAGACCGAGCCTTCCAGCTTGGCCTTGTAGGCGGGCAGATCGGCGATCGGCCGGCGCGCCACCCCACTCTCTTCCGCCGCCTTCGCCACGGCCGACGCGATGATGCCGAGCAGGCGCGGATCGAACGGCTTCGGGATCAGGTACTCCCGCCCGAACACCATCCGCTCCCCGCGATACACGGCCGCCGCCTCGGCGCTCGAGGTCTGCCGCGCCAATGCCGCGATTGCCTCGGCGCAGGCCACCTTCATCTCCTCGTTGATCTGCGTCGCCCCGCAATCGAGGGCACCGCGGAAGATGAACGGGAAGCACAGAACGTTGTTCACCTGGTTGGGGAAGTCCGACCGTCCGGTGCACACAATAGCATCCGGCCGCACCTCCATCGCATCCGTCGGCCAGATCTCGGGCACCGGGTTGGCCAGCGCGAAGATGATCGGGCTCTCCCCCATCTTCGCGACCCATTCCGCCTTCAGCAGGTTTGGCGCCGACAGGCCGAGGAAGAGGTCCGCGCCCTCGATCGCCTCCGCCAGCACCGGCGCGGCGCCGGCCTGGGCGTAGCTGCGCTTCGTCTCGTCGAGGTCGTCCCGGCTCACATGCACCAGCCCGTTGATGTCGTAGAGCCAGACATTCTCCCGCTTCACGCCGAGGTTCAGCAGCATGTTGAGACAGGCGATGCCCGCAGCGCCGCCGCCGGTGCTGACGATCTTGAGGTTCTCGAAGCTCTTGCTCGCGATGTGCAGCGCGTTGATCGCCGCTGCCGCCACCACGATCGCCGTGCCGTGCTGGTCGTCGTGGAAAACCGGGATGCCCATCCGCTCCTTGCAGATGCGCTCCACCTCGAAACAGTCCGGCGCCTTGATGTCCTCGAGGTTCACTGCCCCGAAGGTGGGCTCCAGCGCGATCACGATCTCGGCCAGCTTCTTCGGGTCGGCCTCTTCCACCTCGATGTCGAAACCGTCGATCATCGCGAACTTCTTGAAGAGCGCGACCTTCCCTTCCATCACCGGCTTCGAGGCCCCTGCCCCGATATTGCCGAGGCCGAGCACCGCCGTGCCGTTCGAGATCACGGCCACCCGATTGCCCTTGCCGGTGTAGCGGTAGGCTTCCTCGGCGTTTTCGCGGATCTTCACGCAGGCCTCGGCCACGCCGGGGCTGTAGGCCAGGCTGAGATCCCGCTGCGTCGCCATCGGCTTCGTCACGCGGATCGCCAGTTTCCCCGGGCTCGGCTGCTCGTGATAGGCGAGCGCCGCCGTCTTCAGCGCATCGTCCTTGCCGGCCGTCTTGTCACCGGCCTTCTCGCCATCCGCCATGAGATCCTCCCCAAGCGCGCCATCTTCCCGCAGCGCACGCGAAGCTTGGCCGGATACGCCCGTTTGTAAAGCCGCCCGACGGCGCCAAGCGAGATCTGCAACCGCTTCGACATCGAGGCTTCGCGGAAGCGTCGTTCACATCGCGCCCAGAATTCCTATGTCGGTAGGGAGCCGAGTGGATCACGCAATGTATTCATCGATTGAACGCTGCCCTGTGGGCTACTGTTTCGCCGAGGATGCGAGTGCCTTCGCCTTCAAGCCACCCCGCCTCGTGATCGAGGGCCGGCAACGCCCCGCTGGCGCCCGCGCCATCCAGAACTGCCCAGCGGTCAACAACCTCGAGCGACAGCTCATCGAACTGCCCTCGCCCATCAACCTTCGCCTCAAGCTCAGGCTGCGCGGTCCGGGCCAGGTGGAGCTCAAGGTGAAGGAGAAGGGCAGCTTCGCCGAGCCCCATCGGCTAGAAAGAATGCTCTCCCTGGCCCCGCCGGCGACGTGGCCGCATCCTCAACGCCCGCTCGTCCAGCTGCGCCTGCCCTATTTCTTCGTGACCGACGAGGCTTCGATGGCGAGCCTCCTGCCCCCGTTCTTCTCGGCTTCGATGCGCCGCTGGCCGGGGCTCATGCAGGCCGAGCGCTGGCCCCTCGCGATCTGGCCGCAGGATCTCGTATGGACGCTGGAGTGGCAGGATCCCGAGGCAGAACTGCAGCTCCGCCAGGGCGAGCCCATCGCCTTCCTCCATCTCGAGTTCAACCGCCCCGAGAAGCGCCCCGAGCTCACGGAGGCCGCACTCACGCCGGCCCTTGCCGAATACCGCGCGGGCATGGACCAGGTGGAGGCGATCACGGACCGGATCGAGGAGATCTGGGACGCCGCCGGCACCCGCCGCCCGGCCCGCCTCCTCACCCCGCTCGACGAGACCGCTAATGCCTGATGCGTCCGCGGAGAGCGGTGTGGCAACGGCGCCGCGCATCCCCGTGGGCTGGCGCATGTCCTCACCGCAGGCCGCCCTCGCCTTTCTGCCGCCCGAGCCGCTGGGGCCCGACGGCGGAGGGGACGATCTCCTGTCGCGCCTCGTCCGCATCCGCGCGCCCTACGATCTGCGCCTCCGCGTCTCGCCCCCCGGCCACAAACCCCAGGGCTTCGCCCGCATCGGCCGGGAGAGCTCGATCTCCGAGGGCGCCTTCCGCGGCCTCGTCACCCCCATCGCCCCCCATGCCCAGCGCCGGCCGGACGTGATGGCGGTGCAGATCGCGCTCAACCTCCGCTTCATCACCGACGCGCCCTGCACGATGGAGCTCATGCCGCCCTTTCTCAGCGAGAGCTTCCGCCGCTGGCCCGGCCCCATCGTCTCGGGCCGCTTCCCGCTGACCGACTGGCCACGCCCCCTCAACGCCGTCATCGAGTGGCAGGACCGGGACCGGGACCTCGTCATCAAGCGCGGGGACGACATGGCCTATGTCCGCTTCCACTTCGAAGACCCCGCAGCCCTTCCGGAAATCGTCGAAGCCGCGGATACGCCCGCGCTCCGCCGTCACCTCGCACGGATCGACGATGTGTCGAGCGTGGGCCGCAACGTGCGCCCCATGTTCGCCGAAGCCGCCGCCCGCCGCCCGGCCCGCCTGCTCTTCCCCAAGGAAACCGGCGCGCCGGCCTGGTGATCGCTCGTGCAGCACCCAGCACGCTCGCTGGGCTGATCCCTGGGCAGAGAGACCGCGGGGGTCCCGCGATGACCGTGCCCTGACGCAGCGGCGCCGCCATGCTACCCTAGCCCGCCTGCCGGATTTCGAGGACGCGCCCATTGCCCCCTGACGATATCGAGGCCCGCCTCGCCCATATCCGCGAGCTCAGCCAGAACGCCCGCACCACCTGGTTCGGCCTCCTCGCGCTCCTCGCCTTCGTCACCGTCACCCTCATGGCGCATAACGACGCCAAGTTCTTCTCGGCCGGGGTGGAGACTGAACTGCCGCTCGTCGGGATCTCCGTGCCCACCACCGCCTTCTTCATCGCGGCCCCGCTGCTCCTCGCCGCCGTCTACGCCTATCTCCACCTCTATCTCATGGCGCTTTGGGACGCGCTGGCCGAGATCGAGCAGCGGCCGGACGATCCCCCGCTTGCCACCCGCGTCTATCCCTGGCTTCTCACCCTTGCCGCTCTCTGGCTCCGGCGCGTCACACGGCGGGACCGCGCCTCCCCACGCCGCGCCCTCGGCATGGCGACCGCGCTTGTGAGCTTCCTCATCACCTGGATCTTCGGCCTCCTCGCCCTCGGCCGGCTCTGGACCGAGAGCTTCGCCTATCACGAGGAGCACCTCACCCTCTGGATCGCCGCCTGCCTCGCCACCGCGGGCTTCATCGGCACCCGCAGCTTCGTCGCGATGTGGCGCCTCATGGCAGGTACCGAGCATGCCCGCGCCCACAGCTTCCCGCCATGGCTGATGCTGTCGACAGCGCTCGCCCTGCCGCTGATCGCAATCTGGAGCTGGGAGCGCACCGAAGGCGGCGCCGTCATCTACCGCGCCGCAGAGCGCAACCGCATCGTCCTCGCCTTCTTCCAAACCGCCGAAGCCCGCAACACCGCCGAGGGCGTGGCGGAGATGCCCACAGTCCTGGCGGGGTGGGGCGACGGCCAGTCCAACGATCCTGACGCAACGCGCCGCTGGCGCCCCCTCCTGCCCCTTTCCACCGCAAGCATGCTCGAAGCCGAGCTCACGCGGCGCCCGCCCGACTGGCGCTCATGGGCCAACTGGATGGAGGACTTCGAGAAGGAATACCGCGACCGCAAGGGCCTTACCGCCGCGGAACTCCGCGAGAGCAGAAACACCGCCGAGTTCCAGACCGACGCCACGGAACGCTACGCGGACTACATCGCCAAGCTCGAAGCCCCAAACCTCGACGGCCGCGATCTGCGGAAGGCCGCGCTTTTGCAAGCCTTCCTCCCAGGCGCCAACCTCCGCGAAGCGAACATGCAACGCGCCATCCTCCGCCGCGCCGAGATGCAAGGAGCTGACTTCATCGGAGCCAGGATGCAGAGCGCAGACCTCTGGAGCGCGGCACTGCAGGGGGCAGACCTCCAAGGCACAGACTTTCAGAGGGCCATCCTCCGGAGTGCGGAGATGCAAGGGGCCAATCTAAGCCTTGCACAGTTGCAGAGGGCGGACCTCACAGGCACGAAGATGAGTAGGGCGGACCTCGGTTCTGCGGAGATGCAAGGCGCAGACCTTCGCTCTTCAGATCTGCAGGAGGCCGACCTGCGCGGGGCCACGATGCACGGGGCTAGCCTTCGCGGCGTGAACATGCAGGGCGCCGACCTGCGCAACGCTACGCTGCAAGCGGCAAACCTCCTTGGTGCGGAGATGCAAAATGCGTCCTGCGGTGCGTCGACACTGCAAGGCACGGCGCTGCCGGATGCGACGGTTCTCTGTGATGACCGAGCAGGTCGCCTGCTGAGAGAAGCCGCGGGGAACGAGGGCACGCGCCTACCTATCAGCTTCTCCGTCCGAAGCTGCCTGCCCGGTCCGGAAACAGCGCTCTCCGATACTCTGCGCGACGCGCTCGACTTCCTGCCTGCCGCCCCCGAGCGCATTGGAGGTGTCATCGTTCGGCACAGCCGCGAAACCTTCCTCGATCTTCTGCTCTGCGATGAGGGGGAGGTGTCGGTGGTGTTCGAGGGGGTTTGGGAGCCGATGGGGGACGGGCGCTGGCAGAACTATGTGGATGGCGTCATCCATGCGGAGGGCGCCAGCGAGGATGGCGGCTGGGGCGACATTCCCGTCCCCTGGGTCACCCCGCCCGACGCCCCGCCGCCAGAAGGCCGACCCCTCCGGTAACGCGCGATGTGTCCCGGGCTCGACCCGGGGCCTCTCCAAGCCCTCCGGAAACCTCGAGGGGCGCGACCTGGCGCCATCTGGACGGCGGCGCCGTGCGGAACGTATATCGAACATCATGGTCGTCGAGCTCGTCAGCACCACCAACTTCACCTTCCTCACCGGGGCCTCGCACCCCGAGGAGATGGTGGAGCGCGCCGCCGAGATGGGGCTGCAGGCCATTGGCGTCACGGACAGAATGAGCCTTGCCGGCGTCGTTCGCGCCCATGTGCGGCTGAAGGAGATCGCGCGCGAGGCGGTGACGCGCAAGGACCCCAACATCACCGGCCGGGACGTGATCGCCCATGCCAAGCGCATCCGCAGCCAGACCCGGACCGATCCCTCCTCGCGCCTCGAAGAGCCGCCGCCCGAGACCGCCGAGCCTGAGCCCGAGACCTACCGCTCGCTCCCGACACTCCTCATTGGCTCGCGGCTCAGCTTCGCCGATGCGCCCTTCGAGCTCGTGGTCCTGGCGCCCGACCGGCCGGCCTATGCGCGCCTCTCCCGCCTCCTGACACTCGGCAAACGGCGGGCCGAGAAGGGCGGTTGCACCCTCTACCTCTCGGACCTCGAGACCTGGGGCGACGGCCTCATCGCTCTCCTCTTCACCCCCGACCCGCTCACCAACCCGGCCGACGGCACCGGCCCCGCCGGCGCCGCCCCCTCCCCCTCCGAGGGGGAGGGACGGGGAGGGGGTCGGGCCTGCAGCCTATTGGGACCATGGGCGAAGAACCTCCGAAGCCTCCACCTCGCCATGGCCCCGGCCTATGACGGGCGGGACACCGCGCGCTTCGCCGCCCGCGCGCAGGAGGCAGCGCGCCTCGGCCTCCCCCTCGCCGCCACGGCCGACCCGCTGATGCATCGCGGCACCCGCCGGCGCCTCGCCGATATCCTCACCTGCATCCGCGAACGCTGTACCGTCGAGACACTCGGCACCCGCGCCCTGCCCAACGCGGAACGGCGCCTGAGGGGACCCGAAGAGTTCGCCCGCCTCTTCTCCAGCCACCCGGAGGCCATCGAGAACGCACAGGAGATCGCAGCGGCCTGCGCCTTCTCCCTCGACGAGCTGGCCTATGAGTACCCCGACGAGATTGTGGCCGGCGAGCCTCCGCAGGCCCGCCTCGAACGCCTCGCACGCGAGGGGCTCGACTGGCGCTACCCCGAGGGTGTGCCGGAAACCTCTCGCGCCCTCGTCGAGCGCGAGCTCGCGCTCATCGGCAAGCTTGGCTACGCGCCCTACTTCCTCACGGTGCACGACATCGTGGCCTTCGCCCGCAGCCGCGGCATCCTCGCCCAGGGTCGCGGTTCCGCCGCGAACTCCGTCACCTGCTACGCCCTCGGCATCACCGAGATCGCTCCCGAGCGCATCACCATGGTGTTCGAACGCTTCGTCTCGGAGGCGCGCAACGAGCCCCCGGACATCGATGTCGACTTCGAGCACGAACGACGCGAGGAGGTGATCCAGCACATCTACGAACGCTACGGGCGCGAGCGCGCGGGCCTCACCGCCACCGTGATCCATTTCCGCTCCCGCGCCGCGATCCGCGAGGTGGGCCGCGCCATGGGCCTCTCCGAGGACGTCACCGCCGCCCTCTCGGGCCAGGTCTGGCACTGGTCGCGCGAGGCGATCCACGACCATCGGCTGCGTGAGATCGGCCTCGATCCCAGCGACCCCCGCCTCGGCCAGACCCTCGATCTCGTCGAACAGATCATCGGCTTCCCCCGGCATCTCAGCCAGCATGTGGGCGGCTTCGTGATCACCGCCGGCCGGCTTGACGAGCTCTGCCCCATCGAGAACGCGGCGATGGAGGGGCGCACGGTCATCGAGTGGGACAAGGACGACATCGATGCCCTCGGCATTCTCAAGGTCGACGTGCTCGCCCTCGGCATGCTCACCTGCATGAGGAAGGCGCTCGACCTCCTCGCCCAGCACGAGGGCGAACGCTACACGCTCGCGACGCTGCCGAAGGAGGATCCCGCCGTCTACGACATGCTCTGCGCGGCGGACAGTCTCGGCGTCTTCCAGGTCGAGAGCCGGGCGCAGATGAACTTCCTGCCCCGCATGCGTCCCCGCTGCTTCTACGACCTCGTGATCGAGGTCGCCATCGTTCGCCCCGGCCCCATCCAGGGCGACATGGTCCACCCCTATCTCCGCCGCCGCTCCGGCGAGGAGGCGGTGACCTTCCCCTCCGAGGAACTGGGCGAGGTGCTGGGCAAGACCCTCGGCGTGCCGCTCTTCCAGGAGCAGGCCATGCGCATCGCCATCGTCGCCGCCGGTTTCACGCCGGACGAGGCCGACAGGCTCCGCCGCGCCCTGGCCACCTTCCGCCGCTCGGGCACCATCCACACCTTCCGCGAACGCTTCATCGAAGGCATGCTCACCCGCGGCTACGAACAGGACTTCGCGGAACGCTGCTTCAGCCAGATCGAGGGCTTCGGCGAGTACGGCTTCCCCGAAAGCCATGCGGCGAGCTTCGCGCTCATCGTCTACGCCTCGTCCTGGATGAAGCGGCATCACCCGGCGGCCTTCGCCTGTGCCCTCCTCAATTCGCAGCCCATGGGCTTCTACGCACCGGCCCAGATCGTGCGGGACGCGCGCGAGCATGGCGTCGAAATCCGCTCGGTCTCGATCAATGCCAGCTTCTGGGACTGCGCGCTCGAGCGGGACACCAAGGGCCGCCTCGCGCTGCGCCTCGGCTTCCGGATGGTGAAGGGCCTGAAGGAGGAGGACGGGCAGTGGATCGCGGCGGCGCGCGGCAACGGCTACCCGGATATCGAGAGCCTGTGGCGCCGCGCCGGCATCGCCCGCAGCACCGTCACCCGCCTCGCCGAGGCCGACGCCTTTGCCGAGGCGGGCGGCGCCGGAACCGAGCCGCCCACAGGCCGGCGCGACGCGCTCTGGCAGGCTCGCGGCCTCACAGGCGACACGCCCTTGCCCCTCTTCGCGGAGGGCGAGGGGCTCGCCGAGGGCAGCGCCGATCTGCCCCGGGCAACCCTGGGCGAGGAGGTTGTGGCGGATTACCAGGCAACGCGGCTCTCCCTCCGCGCCCATCCCATGGCCCTTCTCCGCGCGAGATTGGAGGCCGATGCCTCCCGAAAGCCAGGCGCGCCATAACGCGCTGTCGAAGGCGGGCCCTGTGTCAAGGATGGCGCAGCCACCGCCGAAGGCGGCGCTCGCGGAGCGTCCTTGAGACGGGGGCCGGCCTTCGGAACATGATGGCCAAAGCGCCCCTGCGGCGCCTCCCCAGCCCGCTTCCAACGCCAGGGCTCGGCCCGGCAATCCCCCGCGGAGAGGCAGACAGGCCTCATGCCGCAGTGCCCACGATCAAGCATCCCGGCGACCAGCCGGGATGCCGCCTCCTTCGCTGCCCGCTTACGGCACCAGGCGCAGGAACGCCCAGGGCAGGGGCGCGGGCGCGGATGCGCGCTGCCGGAACACCCGGCGGATCCCCAGCGCCCGCGGCGCGGGGGGCGCCTCCCGTCCCACCGCGCTCCAGCGCTCGAGCCTGTAGGTCATCAACACGGCCTCGTCGTAATAGCTCATGATCGCCTCCTCTTCAGGTCGACCCGATCTACGCCGCCGCTCCTGACAGGCCGCTGGCAGGAGGGCAGGGTTAGCTGTCAGGAGACGACCGACCGGCAGCCGAGCGAGGGAGGCCCGATGCGCCGCGCCACACGCCTTTTCGAGATCATCCAGGCCTTGCGCGCTGCCCGGGGCCCGCTCACCGCGGAGGCGCTGGCCGAGCGGCTCGAGGTCTCCCCCCGCACGATCTATCGCGACATCGCGGCCCTCCAGGCCATGCGCACGCCCATCGAAGGGGCTGCGGGCCTCGGCTACATCATGCGCCGGGGCTACGACCTGCCCGCGCTCAATTTCGACGAGGAGGAAATCGAGGCGCTGCGCGTCGGCCTCACGCTTCTCGCCCGTACCGGCGACAGCGCGCTCGAGCGCGCGGCAGACAGGATCCGCACGAAGATCGAGGCGCTCGGCGAGGCGGCGGACTGGCTGCAGGTCGCCCCCTACGGCGCCCCGTCCGATCGGGCCGGCGCCGCTGGCGAGGCGGGCAGCGACGCGACACCCGCCAACGGTCCTGTCGCCATCGCCGAGCTGCGCGACGCGGTGCGCGATGCGCGCAAGCTCCGCCTCAGCTACCGCGATGGCGAGGGGCGGGAGACGGAGCGCACGGTCCGCCCGGTCGCGCTCGTCTATCATGTGGACTGCACGATGCTCGCCGCCTGGTGCGAGCTGCGCGAGGGTTTCCGGCATTTCCGGACGGACCGGCTGCTCGGCATCGCGCGGGAAGAGGCGGGCTTCGCCGAGCAGAGCGCGGCGCTGCGCGCCCTCTGGCTCGAGCGCAACCAGTGGCTGCCGGCCTGAGCAGACGCGCCCTGCAGTGGCACGGAAGCTGGCCTCACGGTGATGTTCGCGCTAAGTTCCGCGCAATCCAGTCAGCAAGATGGCACCGATGCCGAGAACGCCCCCACCGCTCATCACCTGCGCCGCGCTCGCCGATCTCGGGGACCGGAGCATCGCGCGCATCGCGGGGCTGGTGATCACGCGCCAGCGGCCGGGCACGGCATCGGGCGTCATCTTCCTCACGCTCGAGGACGAGACGGGGGTGGCGAATGTGGTCGTCTGGCCGAAGACCTATGAGCGGTTCCGCCGCGCGGTGATCGGCGGGCGGCTCCTGACGGTCACGGGCCTCCTGCAGCGCGAGGGTGCGGTGCGCCACCTGATCGCCTGGCGCATCGAGGACCGCTCGGGCCTGCTGGACGAGCTTGGCCTCCAGGACCCGCTTTCCTCGGAACGCGGGGACGAGGCGCGCCGCCCCGTGCCGCCGGAGAGCCGCAAGGCCCCGCGCGCGAAGCCCCGCGCGCGCCACCCGCGCGAGGAGGCGAAGACGCTCTTCCCCAGCCGCGACTTCCACTGAGCGCCGGCACCCACCGCTCCAGGCCGGGGCCACGGGGGCATCGAGCCCCCGCGTCCCCGCGGCCGGCTGCGCCGCCCGAAGCGCCAGGCCCTGTGGCGGCGGCACCAGCCGTACGGCCCGATGACCGGGGCGGGCTGGAGGGTGGGCGCGCTCGGCCGCAGGCCGGGCCGCGGGCGACCGGAAGCCGCCCCCTGACCACCGGTTCGATACCCCCTCGGCCGGCTTGCTCACGCCCCGCGCCCCGCTATGCTCGCAGGCAAAGAAGACTGCAGAACAAGACCACAGGGAGGGGCCCATGCTGGGGCAGATGCAGGACTGGCCGCTGCGCGCGCACCGGGTGCTCGACCACGCCGCACGCTACCATGCCCGCCGGCCGGTGATCTCGCGCCTGCCCGAGAGCGGCGCCATCGCACGGACGGATTGGGGCACGATACACGACGACGCCGGGCCCGCGGATCTGAAGGCGGCCTTGCGTCTGCCCGTCGCGCGGA
>JBCBHB010000020.1:0-11373 GCA_038526025.1 Pseudomonadota bacterium | reverse complement strand
AAACCGCCGGCCACCGGATAGCCTTCGACTTCCGCCCGCCTCGGGCGCTGCGCACTGTCGAACACCGCCGCGATCTCGGTGAAATAGGGCTTGATATTGCGCATACGGCCCAGAAACCGCTGTGCCTGCTCACCGGTTCCCAGCACGAGAAGCCGCCGGCGGACGATGCCCCGCCTGGCCGCCCATTGCAGCACGCGGCTTAACGCCAGCCGCTCCGCCATCAGTGCCGCCGTTCCGAAAACGAAGAAGGCCGCGAGCCATCGCTTCGGAAAAATGTCCTGAACCTTGAGCGTGACGATGATGGTCAGGAGCAAGAGGAAGGCGGTGAGCAGCGCGACGATCAGAAAGTCCGATCGGCTGATGGGCCGCATGATCGCGTTCACCGAGTACATGTCTGCCCGGCTCAGCAGCATGACGTTCGTGAGCGCGATGAAGACGATGGCGAAGGTGAAGTACTCGACCGTTACGGGCGAAAACGGCAGCAGCGCCACATGCGCCAGCACGCCGATGGCAGCCACGACGATGCAGTCCAGCGCGATCACCAAACCGGGGAGATGCGACACCGATAGGTAGGGACCCACTCTGGGGTCACCGGCCCGCTCCAGATGGAGCCTTTCCTCCTGCAATGTGTCCGGCATCGCCACCATCGTCCCGATCCGGAGGAAGGCATGCCCGAAAAAGGTCTACAAGCCTACCCCTCTCAGGGGAATATCCGCAGCGGGCGAGAGAACCCCAGGAACACGGCGTTGGAGACTTCGGTGCCCTGATCGTCGTTGCTGACGCGGAACGAGTAGCCAAGGTTGGCACTCCAATTCTGCGTCAGCCTGTAGTTGAAGCTCGGCGAGATCCGCCCGAAGAACTCCTGCTCCGAGCCCCCGCTGTTGCCGACCGTATCGGTCACGTTGGTACGCCGCGTGAAGCTCATGCCCACATTGAAGCTCTGCCGCGAGTTGATCGCGTGGCTCAGACCGGCGCTGAGGGTGGTGAACTCTTCGATGTCGCCGTCTTCCGTGGGCGAGACGTTCTGGGACAGGGCCGCGGAGAGGTCTGTGTTGCCGACGTCGTAGCTGAAGCTGAAGCCACCCGTGGCACCGAGGTTGTTCTCCTCGCTCTCGATTGTTCCGAACGGGGCGATGAACGTCTCCTCCCGCACCCGGACATAGCGCAGACCGACCGAGCCCGAGAAATCGACGTCGTCTTGGAACGTGCGGCTGAAGCCGAAATTCACGCCGACCGACGTGCCTCGGGTCTCGTCGGTCGTGCTGCCGGTGTTGAAGCGGGAGGCTACGGCGGAAATGCCGATGGAAAGGCGCGGGCTGACCGCTCGCGAGAGCCCGATCGACCCGAAATAGCGGTCGCCATCCTCGAGCTGGTCGTCTGTCTCGGAGAAGCGCGTCAGCGAGACGCCGGCCGACACGTTGAGGGAGTTCCGTTGGCTCAGTGCATAGCCCACACCCTGTGTGAAGGAGAAGTCCAGGCGGCGGGCGTCGCTATCCGTGAAGATGCCGTCCGGGTTGATCGACCCGTCAGACTGGAAGTCGGTGAACGCAACGTTGTCGATCCGGAAGGAGATCGCTTCGCTCAAGGTCAGCCGGCCAAAGTTGAACCGTGCTGAACCGTTCAGGTTGGGTCGGAAGCCGTCGAGGTCGCTGGTGTCCTCGTCATCCCCGAACACGGCACGATAGGAGACACTGCTTGAGAGAGAGGCCTCGCTCTCGTCGGTCTCGTAGTTCGCCTGCACGCCCAGCGACGTGGTCGTCGAAAAGCTCCCGACGCCGCCATCGAGGCCCAGGTCGCTGTCATAGCTCAGCCCCTGAGAGACGACGCCGTTCAGGCTGAACTCCTGCGCGACCGCAACGCCCCCGCAGGCGAGCATCGCTCCGGCGAGAGCCAGCGATCGCGCGAGGCGTTTGCTGCGCCTCGCGATCGGGTTCATTCGAAGAGGCCGCGCTCGGGCACGACGATCACGTCGCCATCGACGAGGACCAGGGGCTCCACGGCACGGTCGCCGTCTTCAACATCATGGTAGTTGAAGAGGAACACCTCTTCGCCCGTCTCCGTCAGTCGGCGGATCTGGATGCGCTTGCTCGCCGCGAAGACCCCCGGGCCGCCGGCCAGCGCCAGCGCCTGCAGAACGGTCAAGCGCCTGCCGGGCTCGATCAGCACCGCGCCCGGTCTGCCTACCACCCCGATCACGTAGACCTGGCCGGGCAGGGGATCGGCTTCGGTCTCCGTTCCGAGAGTCCCGTCTTCCTCGATCCTTTCCTCCGCCTCGTCATCCGCGCTTTCCGGGCCGAGGCTCTGGAGCGCGACCGTGACCGTTGGCGGGGTGATGAAGTCCGATGCAAGCCGCGACAGGATCGCCTGTTGCACTTCCTCCGGCGTCCGGCCCTCGGCGAGGATCGTACCGGCGAGGGGGAGCGAAATCAGGCCATCCGGCTGAACCAGGGCGTTGCGGCTGAGGTTTTCGTCCTCGAGGACGGTGACGCTGATCACGTCGCCGGGCTTCAGCGTGAAGCTCTGCGCTGCTGCGACCCCGGTGAACGAGAGGAAGCAGGCGAGGGCCGCAAACAGGATGCGCATGGTGGTCTCCGCCACAGTTAAACCAGCGGCATAACAACATGATGCAGAACGTTTATCGAGGATTTGCCGTGAGCGGTTGACCGGGCCGCATCAAACCGGCGCCAGGTGGGGCGCCGGCGCAACATGGTCAGTCCCGCTGAGCGCCGCTCCCGTAGCTCCCGCCATAGCCGCCCCCGTAGCCGTAACCGTAGCCGTAACCATAGGCGTAAGGGTCGCGCCGGGGATCGCGGTGCTTGTTGAGCAGGATCCCGAGGAAATTGCTGTTTGCGGCGAGCAGGCGCTCGCACTCGTCGATGTCCGACGCCTTGCTCTCCCCGGCTGCCACCACGAGCATCACGCAATCGGCCGTCTGCGTAAAGGCAAGCGCATCGTCGTTGACCAGCATCGGCGGCAGGTCGAACAGAACCGTCTCGGGCCGGAGCTGGCGCTGTGCGTTGGAGATCGCAACCTCGGTGGACGGGTTCTCGATCATCTCGGCGCTGTCGCGCACGCGGACGGTGTTGAGCCCGATGGCGAGGTTGTCGCCAACACGCTGGAAGAACCGTTCCGGCGGTGTCTGGCCGGAGAGGAACCAGCTGACCTGGCGCTTGCCCGTGGCGCCCAGTACCGAGGCAACGCGCGGCGCCTTGAGGTCCATATCGATCATCATGGTCCGATGGCTCGGATGCCGCGCCAGGCTGAAGGCGAGGTTCATCGTGATCACCGTCTTGCCGCAGCCTTTCGTGGGCGATGTGACGGCGAGCCGTGACCAACCGTTCTCCCGCATCACCTTCAGCAGGCGCGTGCGCAGCACGTCAAAGGTCACGTGGCTCGGATCAGTCTTCTGAAAGGCGACGATCCGCTCGCGGCGCATCTTGTCGGCGTCGATCGGCAGCTCATCGAGCGAGGCCCACAGTTCCTCGACCTGCGAGCTTGGGCCATGGGAGGCATCGGACCGCGTGAAACCGCCGCCGTCCCGACGCAGCCGCGCCTTGCTGATCGCGTCCTTGAGCCGTTCAACCATGCTCTTGCCCCTTCACCTCGGCCTGCCGGCCGGCGCCGCCCACCCCCGGGGCGCTGCCGGCCTTACTGCGCCAGACGTTCCTTGACCTGGTCGATAAACTTCATCGCGCCCGTGCGCTCCAGGAAGCGCTCGAACAAGAGCTCCAATGGCACGTAGAACTGGTCGACCACGTATAACGATGTTGGCACGACCACGAGCACCAGAAGCGTGATGACGCGCACCCGCCAGATGCGCCGGCGAACCTCCTGCACCGTCTCGATGTAGGGAATGGTCACCACCGGGCGCAGATTGAGTGTCCGCTCCAGGTCGGAAGCCGTGCGAACGGACTGGTTCATCAGCTCCGCCAGGATGATCAGCGCAAACGCTGCGGCGAAGCCGCTGCCAAAGCCTGCAACCGCAATCAGGCGCCGGTTCGGGGCAATCGGTGCTCCGGGGGGCTCTGCGCGCTCGATCAGTTCGAAGCGCTCCGCCTGCTGGTTGACCTCGAGCTTCTCGCCCGTCTCGGCGGCCGAAAGCTTGGCGATGTTCTCCCGGTAACGCCGGTCGAGATCGGCATAGCGCCGCGACATGGCGCTCAGCTCCATCTCAACGGTCGGTGCCTTCCCGATCGCTTGCTCGAGAACTTCCTGTTCCGCCAGCGCGTCGAGCTGCTGCTTCTCGATGAGGTCGAGCCGGGTGTCGATCAGCCTGATCTCACGCTGCACACTGGCCCGCTGCTCCGCGATCAGCTCCTCGGCATTCTGCTCCGCTTCGGGGCCGATAATCTCCCGCATCGTGTCGATCCGGCGCTGCAGGTTGCGGATCTCCGGGTGGCTGGAGGCAAAGACCGCGCGCTTGATCTGCAGGTTCTGCTCAAGGCTCCTCAGCTCCCGCATTTCCGGCGAGAGCTGCTCGATCACGTCATCGACGTCGATCCCGTCATCCAGGCGACGCTGGAGCTCGCGCCGGCTCTCTTCGAGCTGCAGCACCTCGCGCTCCCGCGCGAACATGGCATTCTGGAGGTCCGAAAGACGCCCGCGGCGGTAACTGCCCGACGCCGGGAGCGAAAGTTCGTTCTGCCGCTTGAAGCTGCTGATCTGGGCTTCGAGATCGACCAGCGCCGTTCCCAGTTCCTCGGTCTCGGACTTGAAGAAGTCCGTCGTCTCGGCAGCGCGGGAGCTGCGCGCCTCCACGTTCTGCTCCAGCACGATCGTGACGAGTTCGTTCACGATCGCAGCCGCCTCTGCCGGCCGTGACGATCGATGGTTGACCGAGAAGGCCTGGATGCCCTCCCGCCCACTGCGCGTCGGAACCAGCGCGGTCCCCGCCCTCAGCTCCGCCACCTGGTCGCTCGCCGTCATCTCCGGGCGGTCCTGGAACAAGTTCAACTTGTCCACGAGGCCCAGCAGGTTCGTGCGCGTCAGCATCCGCTGCTCGATCGCCTTCAGGAGCTCGGACGTATTCGCCGTAACGGTTGCCTCAACGAGGTTCTCCGAAACCGCCTGGCTCTGCACCAGCACGCGCGCCTCGGCTACGTAAACCGGCGGCAAGACGTAAGCGACGAAGAGACCGATGGCTGACGTGATCGGCACGAACAGCACGAAGAGGTACCAGCGCCGAAGAACGGCGTCGATATAGTCGCGAATGTCTATCGGGCGATCGGTATCGCTCATCGGTCACATCCCGCCTTCGGTCGTCTTGGTCACACGCCGCCCATCCCCCATGGTGGCCGGCCCCATTCAATTCCAGTCTCTCGCCGCCACGGTGCCATTACGGGCGCGGCGCGCCAGGGGGACGAAGGTCAGTACCCTGGCGTGTCCCCACGCGGCCCGGCGTTCGGCAGTTCGGCCTTCGCGCCCTCCTGGCTGCTCGCCACCAGCTTCGGCGCCGGGTTCCTCGCCGCGAGATGGGTGTAGATCCCATGGCGCCGAACGCTCGACAGGAACTCCCACAGCAGGTCATCGTCGATCACCTTGCGCTCGCAAGAGAAGCCGTACACCAGGCTGAGATCGCACAGGATGTTGATGAGCCGCGGGACACCGCCCGTAGCTTCGTAGACGAGATCTGCCGCACGCGGCGGGAACACCTCCCACTGCGCCCCTGCCACCTCCATCCGGTGGTTCACGTAAGCCGCCGTCTCATCGGCGCTGAGGCGCGAAAGATGGAAGTCCGCCGCGATCCGCTGGGCAAACTGCACAAGCTCGGGCCGGGCCAGCAGATCCCGCAGCTGGGGCTGGCCTACGAGAATGATCTGCAGCAGCTCGTCCTTGTCGGCATTGATGTTGGAGAGCATCCGCAGCTCCTCCAGCATCTTGACCGATAGGTTCTGCGCTTCGTCGATCACCAGCATCACCCGGCGGCCCTCGGCATATTTGCCGATGACGAAGTCCTGGAACTTCTTGAAGACCTTGACGTAGGGCTCTTCCTCGAAATCCTGGTCGAGCGACATCATCACCCAATGCAGAAGGTCCCCGCGGCTTTCCTGCATGTTGGAGACGAGACCCATGGTCACGTCATCCGGCATGTCGTTCATCAGATGGCGGAGCAGGGTCGTCTTGCCCGCGCCGATCTCCCCGGTGATCACCGTGATCAGCGCACGCGTCTCAACGCCATAGCGCAGCATGGTGTAGGCAAGCTCGTGACCTTCGGACCAGAACAGGAAGCTCGGGTCAGGCACCGTAAGGAACGGCCGGCTCGTCAGCTCGTAGAAGCGTTCATACATAACGGGTGTTACCTCTCACCCGCATTGCGGAGGGCGCTCTTGCATCGCATCAGCTCAGTCCACCCCTTGACCGGCCGCGCCACCCTGGCGCTCAACTTTTGCGAGAACTCTAGCAGCTTCATCCTCGTACTCGATGGCGCTGCGACTGTCGAGTGACAGCATATACCGCAACGTATCCGCTGCAGCACGGCTCTCTCCCACAAGATAATAGGCAATTCCCAAGTGGTAGTGAATGACCGGATGCTCTGGACGCGCCGCCGCTGCCCGCTCGAGCAAGGGTAGAGCCTC
Organism: Pseudomonadota bacterium; assembly: GCA_038526025.1. Classification (GTDB taxonomy): domain Bacteria; phylum Pseudomonadota; class Alphaproteobacteria; order Rhodobacterales; family Rhodobacteraceae; genus Thermohalobaculum. The sequence goes on along the minus strand of JBCBHB010000020.1, from coordinate 4,798 downwards.
CTCCGGGGTGCCGAGCTTCACGGCAATCCAACCGCGCGTGTCGTCGAACTCCGGGATCGCGCGGCCCGAAAGGCGCTCGGCAAGCTCCGCCGCCCTTTCCAGCCGCTCGGCGTGGACGTCGTCGATGCGCGGGCCGCCGGCGAGGAGGCTGGCCAGGTTATTCACCACGACCTGGGCGCCCGGTGCGATCGCATGCAGTCGCTCATACTCTTCCGTCGCCGCTTCAAGGTCGCCAAGCCGCTCCATAAGCACGGCGCGGTCGAACCGCAGGGTCGCCGTGTCGGCAACGCGCGTGATGCCGCGGTCCAACACATCGATCGCGGCCGCAGCGTCATCCTCCGCAAGCAAGCGCGCCAAGGCGAGGTACCCGTCCGCGCGCCCGGGCATGAGGTCGATCGCCCGACGCGCGGCCTCCATCGCCGTCAATCGCTGCCCCGTCCCCCGATGGATCGCCGCCACGAGAACATGCGGCGTCGCATGGGCGGGATCCGCCGCCGCCGCCGCTTCCGCGTACTGGCGCGCCTTGGCCGGTGCGCCGGCAGCCAGGGCGCCCTCAACCGCCGCCGCCAGCAGGCTCTCGGCAAACGGGTCCGGCAGGCCCGAGAGCGCAGCATCGCCGAACGCATCCTCCGCCAGCGCCGCGACGGCCTCGTGATCCCCGGCGGCACCGTAATGCGCGCCCAGCAAGGCCGTCAGGCGCCGGTCGCCCAGCCGCTCCGCCCGGTAATCCGACAGCAGCGCCGTGGCGGCCGATGCCTCTCCCTGGGCACGCAGCGCCCGTGCGTAAACCTCGAGGACCTGCACGTGGCCGAGGCTGTCGGTAAGCGCGCGGTCGAAAGCTTTGCGCGCCCCGGCGTCGTCCCCTTCAGCGGCGCGCGCCTCTCCGACCAGCGCGAGCAGGAGCGGCGGCGCGTCCTCCCCGGCCTCGTCGAGCGCGGTCTCGAGGGTCGCCAGCGGCAGCCCGTTCTGCGCGATCACGGGCGGCAGCGGTTTCGATGCTTGGCCGGTCAAGGCCATCGCGCCGGCAAACCGCAGCCTGCCGCTGCCCAGGGCCTCCTCGTCCTCGCCGGCGATCAGTCGGTCGATCATCGCAAGCAGCTGGCGTTCGGTGTCGCCGCCCGGCTCCCCCGCGAGCGCGCTGCCTGCGCGGATCCGCGTGCGCGCCGCCGTCTCTCCCTCGAGGGCCAGCGCAAGACGGGCGCGCAGGGCAAGCGCGGTCGCATCGCGCGGCTGCTCAACCAGATGCGCTTCGAGCATCGTCTCCGCCTGGGTATTGCGGCCCGCCTGCACCAGGCGCTCCGCCAGCGGCGGCACAACCTGCCGCCTCACATCCGGCGATGCGTCGACCAGCCGCCCGAAGAGCCAGCTGATCGCATCGTTCGGACGCCCCAGTTGGTCGAACAGCGCCAGCATGGCCGCCGGCGGGATCACGGCGCCCGAGGCCTCCGCGGCACGCAGCGTCTCGATGCCAGCCTCCGGACCGTCCACCGCTGTTCGCACGGCGGAGAGTTGCAGCGACGCCATCACATCGCTCGGCCGCCGGGACAGCGCGTCGCGCGCCACCTCCTCGGCCCCCGTCAGCAGGCCGACCCGCTGCATGAGCCGCGAGCGCAAGGTCATGATGGCGGAGTCGGTAGGTCCGAGATGCTGGGCGGCCGTGCAGTGGCGCAGCGCATCGGAGAGCAGCCCGCGCTCCAGCGCCAGTCGGCCGAGCTGCCAGTGCCCTTCCGGGCTGGTCTCGTTCACGCTGCGCGCGGCTTCGTAATGCGCCCGTGCGGCCGCAAGGCGCCCGCGCGCCTCGTCGATCCGTCCAAGCGCCGCATGGCTGGCCGCGTGGCTGGGGTCCCGCGCTAGCGCTTCAGCGAGCAACAGTTCCGCCGCCGCGAGATCGCCCGCCTCGATCTCGGTGAGCGCCTTGCCGAAGTCCACGGCTGCCGGGGAGGGGCCGTCCTCTTCGCATCCTGCAAGCGCCAGCGCGCCGACAACCGCAAGCACGCCCATCAGCAGGCGTCGACCTGGAAGGCGGTCGATCGTCCACGCCGCAGTAGCGGGCATCGATGTGCGCTCACATTGCATCGCAGCATTTTCGCCTTGGATCACTCGACAAGCAACCGTAGCACGCCCGCAGGCTGTGGCTTCGTGCTTTCCGTCACATTGCTGTGCAGCGGTTCTTCGGCGAAATCGTGACGATATTGTCTCAGGATGATGCAGTTCGCGCGTGCGGTGCAATCAGCCGACAATCCCGCGCGCCCGCAATACGGGGCGCGCAGCCGTTCTGTTCGGCGATCAGTCCAGGCTGGCGACGCCGAGGGGCACCGAGAACTTCCGGCACCAGATATACACTTCGTTGTAGCCCGAAACGTCGACGCCATCCGGCACGGCATAGGCCTGCAGGCCGTTGATCGAGCGCAGCTCGCCCATATCCGTGGCCTCGTCGTACTTTCCGTCCTTGCCGAGGCCCACCCGCGGGTCCGGCGCCCCATCGAGGCTGAAGTCGGCGGCGAGGAGCACGACCTTGCCCGCGCTTGTCTCCACGATGGAAACGCCACCCGTGGTGATGTGGTTCGAGGCGCCGGTGAAGGTGCCTGCCTCGCCGGCGAGCGCCGGGGCACTCATCAGCAGCGGGATGGAAACTGCGGTGGCGAGGGCGGCTCTGGTGGTCATTTTGCGCATGGCGGGGGTCCTCATCGGCGATGCAGTGTTGAAGCGCTGGAGCGCGGATCCCGAAGGGCGGGAGCCGCTTCCAAAAGAACCACGACGGCGTCCGGAACCACCCGGTCGCACGAAAAGTTGACGCATAGTGCAGCCCCCGCTGCCCGATGCGCGGGCAGATGGTGACGTATTGCGGTGTCTGTTGCCCCTTTTGTGCGCAGCGCTCCGGGAGTTGGTGTCCCGCATGCGCAAGCGATTCCACGGATCGCGGGTTGGCACGCTCCTTGCTCAACCTCCCTCGTGAAAAACACGACAGGGAGTTCACACATGACCTTCAAGCGCCTCCTCGCGGCCGGCCTCGCCGCGACCACCCTTCTGGCAGGCCCCGCTGGCGCGCAGGAAGAGACCATCAAGGTCGGCATCCTGCACTCGCTCTCGGGCACCATGGCGATCTCCGAGACCACGCTCAAAGACGTCATGCTCATGCTGATCGAGAAGCAGAACGAAGCGGGCGGTCTCCTCGGCAAGAAGCTCGAGGCGGTGGTCGTCGACCCTGCGTCCGACTGGCCGCTCTTCGCGGAGAAGGCGCGCGAGCTCATCGAGGTCAACGAGGTGGACGTGGTCTTCGGCTGCTGGACCTCGGTGTCCCGCAAGTCGGTTCTGCCGGTGTTCGAGGAGCTGAACTCCATCCTCTTCTACCCGGTGCAGTACGAGGGCGAGGAGTCGCAGCGCAACGTGTTCTACACCGGCGCCGCCCCGAACCAGCAGGCCATCCCGGCCGTTGAGTACCTCATGGACCAGGGCGTCGAGCGCTGGGTCCTCGCGGGGACCGACTATGTGTACCCGCGCACCACCAACAAGATCCTCGAGCAGTTCCTGAAGGACAGCGGCGTTGCCGAGGAAGACATCATGATCAACTACACGCCGTTCGGTCACTCCGACTGGCAGACGATCGTGAGCGACATCAAGGAGTTCGGCTCCGCCGGCAAGAAGACCGCGGTGGTCTCCACCATCAACGGCGACGCCAACGTGCCGTTCTACAAGGAGCTCGGCAACCAGGGCATCGAGGCGACGGACATCCCCGTCGTGGCCTTCTCCGTGGGTGAGGAAGAGCTCGCCGGCATCGACACCGCACCGCTCGTCGGCCACCTCGCCGCCTGGAACTACTTCATGAGCGTCGACACGCCTGAGAACGACGATTTCGTCGACAGCTGGATCGAGTTCATCGGCGATGAGGACCGCGTCACCAACGACCCAATGGAAGCGCATTTCATCGGCTTCAACATGTGGCTGAAGGCGGTCGAGGCGGCCGGCACGACGGATGCGGATGCGGTGATCGACTCGATCGTCGGCGTCAGCGTTCCGAACCTATCCGGCGGCTACTCGGCCATGATGCCGAACCACCACATCACCAAGCCCGTGCTGATCGGCGAGATCCAGGACGACGGCCAGTTCACCATCGTGGACGAGACCGACGGCCTCGTGGTCGGCGATGCGTGGTCGGACTTCCTGCCCGAGAGCGCGAAGCTCATCTCCGACTGGCGCAAGCCCATGGAGTGCGGCAACTTCAACGTCGAGACCGGCAAGTGCGGCGGCGTCGCCAACTGACCTGACCCGACAATCGGCGCGGCGCCCTGCAATCCCGGCGCCGCGCCAGCCACAAGCGCTCCCTCCCCCACCGAGGGGGAGGGCCGGGGTGGGGGTCCTCCCGCCCGCAACCAGCGGACCCTCAGTCTTCATGCGCCTCTTCGCGACCCTCCTTCTCTCCCTCGCGCTTCTCCTGCCCGCCTTCGCGGCCGCCCAGACGCTCGAGGAGCTCGTTGCCAAGCTGCCGGACGGCAAGTTCGATGACCGCGCCAAGGTCATCGAGGCCATCGCCGCAACCGGCGACCCCCGTGCCGCTGCGGTGCTCGAAGCGCTCGGCGAAGGGGACCTCGCGTTCGACAAGAAGTCGAAATCCGTCATCCGCGTGGTCGAGGAAGGGCGGGACGATTTCGCGCACGACCTCTTCACCGATGAGCGCCTGCGCGAACTCGGCCGGCGGGACGCAAAGAAAATCCGCATCAACAATAATCTCCGCCGCACCATCCAGGCGGCCATCGGCGTGCTGCGCCTCAGGGCGGACGATCCCGAGCTGCGCCTTGCC
>JBCBHB010000019.1:0-11467 GCA_038526025.1 Pseudomonadota bacterium | reverse complement strand
CGAGTCGAAAGAATCACTCGACTCGCCGGACGAAGCGTCCGATGACGACATGGATGTACCTCCCAGGTGACAGGCATTAGCCTTATGATTGTTCCCGGAGCCTCTGCTTCATCCGATAAGTTGTCAAAGATTACTTGTGCCTTCCGCTTCACGGGAACGTGCCTTCGTTGCGCCCGAACCGTCATCCAGGCGTTGCACAACCTGCACGAAAGTGACGCGGCCAACGATTAGCGCCTCGCGGGTCTGTCCCCCAACCGGAGCTGACCCAATGTTCAAGCATCTGATCGCTGCGGGCCTCGTGCTCGCTACCGCGGCCCCCGCCGCGGCGCAGACTGAAATCGAGTTCTGGCACGCCATGGGCGGCCGCCTCGGCGAAGTCGTCAACGAGATCTCCGCCAACTTCAACGAGGCGCAGTCCGAGGTGAAGCTCACGCCCGTCTACAAGGGCACCTACGAAGAGACGCTGACGGCCGGCATCGCTGCCTTCCGCGCCGGCGAGCAGCCGAACATCATCCAGGTGTTCGATGCAGGCGCCGCCACCATCATCGGCGCCCCGGGTGCCGTGATCGCCGTTGAGGACCTCCTCAGCCAGAATGGCGTGGCCTTCGACATCAACGACTACATCTCCGGCGTGCGCTACTTCTACGCCTCCCCCGAGGGCAAAATGGTCGGCATGCCGTTCAACTCCTCGACGCCGATCCTCTACTACAACGTGGCCGCGCTCGAGCAGGCCGGCGTGACCCCGCCGAAGACCTGGGAGGAGTTCGAGAGCACCACGGCTCCGGCGCTCAAGGAAGCCGGCTTCGTGCCGCTCGCCCAGAGCCACCTGCCCTGGATCTTCACCGAGAACTTCCACAGCCGCCACGACATGCAGTTCTCGACCAACGCCAACGGCTACGATGGCGTCGAGGGCACCGAGCTGCTCGTGAACAACGACGGCCTCAAGACCCACTTCACGAAGCTCAAGGAGTGGTACGACGCGGGCCTGTTCGGCTGGTACGGCACCGGCTGGGGCGACAACCAGGCGCCGTTCGAGAAGGGCGACGTGGCCATGTGGCTCGGCTCCTCGGCTTCCTTCGGCGGCCTGTCGAAGTCGGCAGACTTCGAGTTCTCGGCCACCTACCTGCCCTACTGGGAATCGATCTCGGCCGAGCCGACGCAGACCTTCATCGGTGGCGCGGCGCTCTTCGCCATGTCCGGCAAGGAAGCTGAGGAGAACGCGGCCGTCGCCAAGTTCTTCGAGTACCTCGCCTCGCCCGAGGTCCAGTACCTCTGGCACAAGGAGACGGGCTACGTTCCGATCACCGAGGCGTCCTACGAGCTCGCCAAGTCGGACGGTCACTACGACCGCGTGCCGGCCGCCGAGATCGGCATCCAGCAGCTCAACTTCCCGGCGGGCGACTGGACCAAGGGCTACCGGATGGGCTTCTACGTCCAGATCCGCGACGTCATGAACCGCGAATACGGCAAGATCTTCAACGGCGAGGCGACCGTCGACGAAGCTTTCCAGACGATCGAGGAAGAGGGCAACAAGCTCCTCGAGCGCTTCGCGAAGACCACCGCGGGCTGATCAAGCCTCCGACCATGCGCAAGGCGTGCAACCTGCACGCCTTGCGTTTGCCGTTTCACGCCCACAGAGCCTCGCGAGAGCCCACGCCCTATGAAGCGCGTCACCTTCGGCAATTCCTGGCTGCCCTACGCGTTCCTGGCGCCGCAACTCGCCATCGTCTTCATCTTCTTCTACTGGCCGGCAGCGGAGGCGATCCGCTCGTCCTTCTACCTCGAGGACCCGTTCGGCTTCGGGCAGACCTTTGTGGGGCTCGACAACTATACCGACGCGGTCTCGAACGTGCAGTACCAGCGGGTGGCGATCTTCACCTTCTGGTTCACGCTGCTCGTCACCTTGTTCTCCCTCGCCATCGCGCTCCTGCTCGCCGTCAAGGCGGATGCGGTGCTGCGTGGCGCGGCCACCTATCGCACGCTCCTCATGTGGGTCTACGCCATCGCGCCGCCGGTGGCCGGGCTCCTCGGCATCCTGCTCTTCGACCAGCATGTGGGCCCGCTGGTGGACCTCGCCGCGATGTTCGGCTGGGAGATGCGCATCGGCGTGAACTACGAAGACACGGCCTTCGCCATGATCGTCGTCTCGATCTGGAAGCAGGTGCCCGTGAACTTCATCTTCTTCCTCTCCGGCCTGCAGAGCATCCCGCGCGCCGTGGTGGAGGCTGCAAAGATCGATTGCCGCTCGCCGATGCGCCGGTTCTGGACCGTCACCTTCCCACTGCTGGCCCCCACCGGCTTCTTCCTGCTCATCATCAACATCACCTACGCGCTCTTCGACACGTTCGGCGTGATCGACCTGATGATGAAGGGCGAGCCGGGGAACAACCCGATGACGCTGGTCTACAAGGTGTTTCTGGACGGCTTCCGCGGCAACGATATCGGCGGCTCGGCGGCACAGTCCGTCATCCTCATGATCCTCGTCCTCGGCCTCACGATCTTCCAGTTCAGGATGATCGAGCGGCGCGTGCACTACAGCTGAGGGGGCGGCGATGACGACGCTCGATACACGCACGACCCGCGCCACATCGCGCCCCGTCGCCACCACGCTGCCCTGGTACGCGACGCGGCGCTTTTGGCGGCAGGCGGGCGACCACGCGATCCTCATCGCCGGGGCGCTCTTCATGCTCGTGCCGGTGCTGCTGGCGCTCTTCACCTCGACGCATGACGCCGTGACCATCCATCGCGAGGGCATCCAGTACGGCTTCGGCAGCCACGGTGTGGAGACCTACAGCGCCGTGCTGTTCGAGGGCACGGGCTTCACCGGCGAGGTCAACGGGCTCCTGATGGTGGGCAACTCGCTCATCCTCGGCATCGGCTTTGCCGTGGGCAAGATCGTCATCTCGATGATGGCGGCCTACGCGATCGTCTATTTCCGCCTGCCCTTCGCCACGCTCGCCTTCTGGCTCATCTTCACCACGCTGCTCCTGCCGCTCGAGGTGCGCATCCTGCCGTCCTACGAGATCGTGCACTCGATGGGGCTTACGAACACCTATACGGGGCTGATCCTGCCGCTGATCGCCTCCGCCACCGGCACCTTCTTCTTCCGCCAGTTCTACAAGTCGGTGCCGGACGAGCTGCTGGAGGCCGCGCGGATCGACGGCGCGGGCCCCTGGAAGTTCTTCATCGACATTCTGGTCCCGCTCAGCCGCACGATGATTGCGGCGATCTTCATCATCATGTTCGTGGTGGGCTGGAACCAGTATCTCTGGCCCACGCTGATCACCACCGATGAGAGCTTCTTCACCCTGGTGCGCGGCATCAAGCAGATCCTGAACGTCTGGGTCGGCGCCAACATCCCCGAATATGCCGAGGCGATGGCCATGGCGATCCTGGCGATGATCCCGCCCATCCTTGTGGTGGTGATCTTCCAGCGCTGGTTCATCAAGGGGCTCACCGAGAGCGACAAGTGATGCCGAGCGTCCGGGACATCCTCGCGATGAAGGACGCCGCGGAAGCGGCAATCCCGCCGAATGAGCGGCCAGACACCTGGCTTGGCGGCCGCGCCATGGCACGCGCGCAGGTGCTGGAGCGGCTGCTGTCGGAGGGTCAATTCGCCGATGTCGGTGCTTATCTCGTGGACCAGGGGCTGCACGGTGGCGAGGCGTGGGGCGTCGCCGTCGCCGAGGGTCTGCGCGACACGGGCGACTGGGCGGCGCTCGACCGTTTCAGCCGCCGGGCGCATCTCGTCTACCAGAACTACTACATCGGCCGCGCCGAGGGGCAGCGTGTCTACGAGCGGGAAGCGCGCAACCGGCGCAAGCTTGCCCAGCGCGTGGCGCGCATGGCGGCAGACTGGCTGAAGCCGCACGATGCCGTCGCGTCGAAGGACATGCGGGCGCGCGCTACCGCTATCGGCAAGGAAGATGCACCCGCTCTTTTTCTGACCGACCTGCCGCCACCCGAGGCCGATACGCTGGGCCAGGAGGCCCATATTGCCTGGCGGGAGGCGGCAGAAGCGCGAGTTGGACCGGGCGAGAACGGGCAGTGGTTCCAATGGGAAGCCGAGCTTTCGGGGGAGATCTATGGCCGAGAGCAGAACCGCACCGATACGTCCGGCCCTGCATCCGCGCGAGCGGCAGCATGGCGGGAGACGCTGGCAGAGGAGCTCGCGCAGCTTGCACCCGGCGCGTTAGGCAGCCTCGCCGCCTTCTGGACGGCCAAGCTCGCCCGGCACGACTTCCAGGCGGAGGCTGTGACGCTCGAGATGGCGCTTTTGCTGGACGTCGCGCTTGGCGCGGGCGATCTCGAAACCTGCCGGCGGCTTTGGGACGCGCGCGTGGATGCGGCGGTTACCTGGTACCTGAAGGCAGCCGAGGAACTCGGCGTACTGCCGCTCGCAGCCGAGCGCATGGAGCGCGTTGGCGCCTGCCGCCGCGCGGTGCTGGAGCGGCAGGGCCGGGCGGCAGAGCTCGCAACCTTCGAGGCGACCATGGCCCTCGCCCGCGAGGGCAAGCGCCCGCCGCCGCCACCGGTGACGGACAAGCGGCGCATTACCGAGGCGGTCTTCTGGGAGCTGATCGAGGCCGCGCGGCTCGATGCCGACGGCACCCCTCGGCCCATACCTGAGGCGGTGGCGGGGCTTCGCGGGCGCCTCCTCGCCTTCCCGGTAAGCGGCACCATCGCTTTCGAGCGCGTGTTCGCGGGCGTGCTCAATCGCCTCTATACCGTGGAGCTGTGGGCTCTCGGCGCACAGCTCGAGGGTGGCCTCATGGGCGACGATGGCTTCGAGAACTTCCGCGCCCTCCTCATCTTGCATGGCCGGAAGACCACGGAGCTCGTTGCCGCAGACCCCGCCGCCGCCTGGCGCTGGTTTGCGCCGGAAGGTGAGGCGAGCGAGGCCGAAGACCTTGTCACGCTAAGCTGGGACCTGATGGAGACGCGCGGCGCAGACCCCGAGCGCCTGCCTGATGCTCCCCAGCCCGCCCCGCTTTCCGACGCGCCGCTCGACGAAGCGGCCATCACCCGCCTCTTCCCGCCCGCGACGCGTCTCGTCGACGCGCCGCGCCCCGCAGCCCCCTGAGCGGAGCACCGAGGACAGCATGGCATCCGTCACCATCGAGAACGTGACCAAAACCTATGCGGGCGGCGGCCCGAGTGCGGTGAACGATGTCTCCATCGACATTGCGGATGGCGAGTTCATCGTGCTTGTCGGCCCCTCGGGCTGCGTCAAGTCGACCCTCCTGCGCATGGTGGCGGGGCTCGAGACCATCACCTCGGGCGAGATCCGGATCGGGGACCGACGGGTCAACGAGCTCGACCCGGCGGAGCGGGACATCGCCATGGTGTTCCAGAACTACGCGCTCTACCCGCATATGAGCGTACGCCTGAACATGGCCTATGGTCTGAAGAACCGCGGGTTCGACAAGGCCGAGATCGAGCGGCGGGTGGCCGAGGCGGCAGCGATCCTGCAGCTCGAGGAGTATCTCGACCGGAAGCCCCGCGCGCTCTCGGGCGGCCAGCGCCAGCGCGTGGCCATGGGCCGGGCGATCGTGCGCGAACCGGCGGCGTTCCTGTTCGACGAGCCGCTCTCGAACCTCGACGCCAAGCTCAGGGTGGAGATGCGCGGCGAGATCCGGCAGCTGCAGCGGCGTTTGGCTACCACGTCGATCTACGTGACGCATGACCAGCTCGAGGCCATGACGCTGGCGGATCGCTTGGTGGTGCTGAACAAGGGCCAGATTGAGCAGATCGGCCGGCCACTCGATGTTTATCGCCGCCCCGCCTCGACCTTCGTGGCGAGCTTCATCGGCGCGCCGCCCATGAGCCTGCTGCCCGCCGTCAGCGACGGTCAGGGCATTCGCGTGGGTGACTGGGCCGCGCCGCTGAACGGTCACGCGCCGGCGGCGGGCCCTGTGACGCTCGGCCTGCGCGCGGAGCAGTTCACGGCGGCGACGGCGCCCGGGGCGGCCCCTGTGAGCCTGCAGGTCGCCTATGTGGAAGAGCTGGGGCCGGAACGCCTGGTGCATGCGACCCTTGGCGAGCATCGGGTGAACGTCGTCCTGTCCCCCGATTTCGAGATCGGCGAGACGCTGCAGCTGGGCCTAGACCCGGCCGCCCTGCACTTCTTCGAAGCAGACAGCGGACGGCGTCTCGACGCCTAACCGGCACGCCGCGACGTCACAGTTTCGGGATGGCTTTCTGGCTGGTGGGCGCGGCTGGGATTGAACCAGCGACCCCTTCGATGTCAACGAAGTGCTCTCCCGCTGAGCTACGCGCCCGGGCCAGCGAGGGGTGCATAATCCGGGCGTGCGCTGCTGGCAAGACTGGCGCTGCGAGAAAAAGGATGTGGTCCGCCTCTGGCCGGCCTAAGTTCATTGTCATGAGCGAGACGCCTTTCGAGATCCATCTTCCGGACCAGGCCCTGAGCGGCGTGGTCTTCAGCTCGCCACATAGCGGGCGGCAGTACCCGGCGGATTTCGTGGCTGCGTCGCGCCTCGGGCGCCATGCGCTGCGGGCCTCGGAGGATGTCCTCGTCGATGCTCTCTTCGCCGGGGCGCCAGCCGCCGGGGCGCCGCTGATCGCAGCGCGCCTGCCCCGCGCCTGGCTCGATCTCAATCGCGCGCCGACCGAGCTCGACCCGGCGCTGGTGGAGGGCGTGTCGGCTCAGGGGCTGAACCAGCGCGTCGCCGCAGGGCTCGGGGTTGTGCCCCGCGTGGTTGCGGAAGGCGCTGCGATCTACGATGGCAAGATAACGCTGGAGGAGGCACAGGCCCGCATCGCTGGGTTCCACGTGCCCTACCACACAGCGCTCGAGGAACTGCTTGCCTCGGCACGGGCACAACACGGCCGGGCGTTGCTCTTCGACTGTCACTCGATGCCGGCAGACGCCCTGCGCGCTGCCCCCCGTGTGCGCGGCCGCAGCCCGGACATCGTGCTCGGAGACCGGTTCGGAGCGGCTGCCGGGCGGAGCGTCGTCGCCGCCACGCAGGCCGCCTTCGAACGCGCGGGCTTCCTCGTGGGGCGCAACACGCCTTTTGCCGGCGGTTACATCACTCAACGCTACGGCCGGCCGGCGCGGGGCGTGGAGGCCGTGCAGATCGAGATCAATCGCGCGCTCTACCTCGATTCGCGCAGCCTCGAGCCGCTGCCGGGCTTCGAGGCGCTGCGCGCGCGCATCGACCGTGTGGTGCGTGACCTCGTGGCCGCCGGGCCAAGCCTCGGCACCGTCGCTGCGGAGTGACGCTTTCAGTCCCCGGCGTGCTGACCTGAGTGGTTTCCCGAAGCTGCCGCGTGCACCGGCCAGCGCTCCCATCTGACCGTGCAGGCAAAAAAAAGAGGCCGGGTTGCCCCGGCCCTAAGTCTAAGGGAGGAAACGCCCAGGAAGGGCGGCGACACCGAAGTGCCGCTCTGGAAAGTTATGTGTGCGGCGCAGCAAAATGCAAGGGTGCAGATGCGAAGAACCGTTTGCTGCGCAACATTGCATACATTGTCGTCAGCAATTGATGCGCGAGTGAGACAGCTGCGCGATGCCGAGGCAATCGAACGATCCTGAATTGAAACAATCTCTTGCTACCCGGATGTCTCGGAATCGCTAGCGCAGCGCGCGCCCCCGCATGATCGCGTCCGATCCGAAGCGCGCCCGAATCCGGTCGGTCGCTTTCTCCGCCTCCACGAAGGCGGCGCGCTCGTCCGCGAGGAGACCCGCCTGCCCCGGCGCGTCGGATACGAGAGCCCCGAAGCCGATGCCGATCAGCCTGAAGGGCCCTTCGAGCAGCACTTTGTCGAGGAGATGTTCGCCGGCGCGGTAGAGCAGCTCCGACGAACTCGTCGGCTCTGTCAGCCTCGTCTGCCGCGTCAGCGTCCGGAAGGCGTGGGTCTTGAGCTTCAGCGCGACGCTGGCACCGGCCAGGCCCTTGGCCTTTGCCCGATCGGACGCGCGGACGGCCAGGCGCCAGAGATGACCCTCGAGCACCGCACGCTCGGCCGTGTCCGTGTCGAAGGTCGTCTCCGCCGAAATGCTCTTCACCACGCCATCGGGGTCGACCCTGCGGTCGTCCTCCCCCCTCGATAGCCGGGCCAGCCGCGCACCGGCACTGCCATAGAGAGCGCGCAGCCGCTCCTCCCCCGCGGCAGAAAGGTCAGCGTTCGTGTGGAACCCGTCCGCTTCCAGTCGCGCAGCGAACCGGCCACCCACCCCCCAGATGCTCCGGACTGGGCGCGGTGCGAGGAACGACTCGGTCTCGGCGCGGCCAATCACGGCGAACCCGCGTGGCTTGTCGAGATCGGAGGCGAGCTTCGCCAGGAACTTGTTATGGCTGAGACCGATCGAGACGGTGACGCCCACGGCATCGTGGATCGCAGCGGCAAGGCGGGCGAGGCTGAGGGCGGGCGGTGCACCCAGCAGGCGCTCCGTGCCCGAGAGATCGAGGAAGGCTTCGTCGAGGCTCAGCGGCTCAACCAAGGGTGTCATCTTGTCGAGCTCGGCGCGGATGGCGCGGCTGACCGCGGCGTAGAGCTCCATGCGGGGCTTGTGCACCACCGCATCGGGACAGAGCTTCAGCGCCTGGAACATGGGCATGGCGGAGCGGACGCCGTGGATCCGGGCGACATAGCAGCATGTGGTCACCACGCCCCGCCGGCCGCCACCGACGATCAGCGGCACGTCGGCCAGCGACGGATCCTCCCGCTTCTCGACACTGGCGTAGAAGGCATCGCAGTCGAGATGGGCGATGGAGAGGCTGCCGAGTTCCGGGTGCGACAAGAGGCGCGGGCTGCGGCAGGCGGCACAGCGCGTGCCCTGCGGCGTTTCGGTCCAGGTCAGGCAGTCGCGGCAGAGCGCGGGCATCGGTCCATCCGGTAACGGGATCGCATCTCAACCATACCGCGCACGTCGTCCTGCGGGAACGGCGGGGCGTTAGCGGATCGGGACCGCGGCGATCTCGGCCAGAATGGTTGTGGCGGCCGCCGCGGGGTCGGGCGCGGCCCAAACCGGGCGGCCGACCACGATATGGTCGGCCCCGGCCTCGAGCGCCGCCGCGGGTGTGGCGACGCGCTTCTGATCGCCCAAGGCCGAGCCGGCGGGGCGGACGCCCGGCGTCACGATCAGCCTGCCTACCGCTTCGGGCAGCGCGCGGATAGCGGCAGCCTCCCAGGGGCTCGCGATCACCCCGTCGGCGCCGGCCTCGAAGGCTCTGCGCGCGCGTTCGATGACGATCTCGGACGCTTCGCCCGGGGCGATCATCATGTCGTCGAGATCCCCACGGTCGAGCGAGGTCAGCACGGTCACGGCGAGAATTCGGGTGGGCGCAGCGCCCCGCCCCTCAACCGCGGCACGGACCACATGCGGGTCCCCATGCACGGTGAGAAAGTCGAGCTCGAACCCGGCCAGGCCCCGAACGGCCGCCTCTACAGTTGCGCCGATGTCGAAGAGCTTCATGTCGAGGAAGACACGCTTCCCCTGATCCTTCAGCTCCATGGCCAGCGCGAGGCCGCCGCCAGTGAGCATGCCGAGGCCGATCTTGTAAAAGCCCACGGCGTCGCCAAGCCGCTCGGCCAGCTCACCGCCGCGCAGCGCGTCCCCCACGTCGAGGGCCACGATCAACCGCTCATCGACGCTGCTCATGCCATCCTCCCGCGCTGTCACCAGGAGGCGATAGCGCGGGGAGGCGGCAGCGCCAAGCGCCTAGTCGGCCGGCATGCCGAGCGCCGGCACGGCCGAACGGCCCGAGGCGGGCAGGAACGGCGTGTAGCTCGCCGTCGGCGCCCCCACGGTGCGCGGCAAGGCCATGCTGGTCTGACCATCCTTGAAATGCGGCGCCTCGGGCACGGAGACATCCCGCACCTCACGGCGCACAACCGCAACATCTGCCACGGGCAAGGCTCGGCCGAGATCGGCCGCGATGGGGAGCTGCGGCGCGATCGCCGGCACAGCCGCCGGCGGTGCGACACGGCGCACAGGGCCGCCGAGCACGAGCGGGGCATCGAGCATCGCGGTCTCCGCCGGCGAACCGAGACAGGCGGCACGGCCGAGGCCTTCGACACCGCCGGTGCAGCCAGCCTCCGCAGCGGGGGCGGACAACGGCAACACGAGCGCGACGGCGAACGGAACAACAATCGCCCAGGGAGCGGGCGTCCAGAAGGGGATAGACATCCTGGTATCCTCCAATCAGGGGGGTGATGGGACGGAACCACACGACGCATGAATCACGGGTTGACGACCGGCGCGGTGGACCACAGACCGCGCAGCCGGAAAACGCTCTCAAAGACAGAAGGGCCCAGCGAAAACAGCTTGCAGGGGCGTTGCACGAACACCACATCGACCGAGTAGGGCGGCGGGCCGTATCGGACGCCGACCAGAAACAGGCGATCGGACGCGCGCCAGGGCATGGGCGGTCACATCGCGCTGAGGAGGATGGTTACATGGATCTATCGAAGTTCACAGATCGCGCCCGCGGCTTTCTCCAGAGCGCGCAATCACACGCATTACGCGAGCAGCATCAAAGACTTACAGCGGAGCACCTGCTCCATGTCCTGCTTCAGGATGAGACAGGTCTCGCGAGGTCACTTATCGCAACGGCAGGTGGTGATTCGTCTGCGGCTGCCGTTGGGGCAGAAGCGGCCGTGTCGAAGCTGCCCAAAGTGTCTGGCGGCAACGGCCAGGTCTTCATGGATCAGGGCCTCGCGCGGCTGTTGGACGAGGCCGAGCGGATCTCGAAGAAGGCGGGCGACAGCGTCGTTACGGTCGAGCGGATGCTCATGGCGCTGGCGCTCGCAAAGGGCACCGAGGCGGCGACGATCCTCGAGACCGCGGGGCTGAAGCCGCAGGCGCTGGAGGAGGCGATCCAGGCGCTGCGCAAGGGCCGCACGGCGGACAGCGCCTCGGCGGAGGACAGCTACGACGCGCTGAAGAAGTACGCGCGCGACCTGACCGAGGACGCCCGCGCCGGTCGCATCGACCCTGTGATCGGCAGGGACGAGGAGATCCGCCGCACGGTGCAGGTCCTCTCCCGCCGCACGAAGAACAACCCGGTGCTGATCGGCGAGCCCGGCGTGGGCAAGACCGCCATCGCCGAGGGCCTCGCCATGCGCATCGTGAACGGCGACGTGCCCGAAAGCCTGAAGGACAAGGCGCTGATGGCGCTCGACATGGGCGCGCTGATTGCCGGCGCGAAGTATCGCGGCGAGTTCGAGGAGCGGCTGAAGGCCGTGCTCTCCGAGATCAGCGCGGCGGCGGGCGGCATCGTTCTCTTTATCGACGAGATGCACACGCTGGTTGGTGCCGGGAAGGCCGATGGCGCGATGGACGCCTCAAACCTGCTCAAGCCGGCGCTCGCGCGCGGGGAGCTGCACTGTGTGGGCGCCACCACGCTCGACGAGTACCGGAAGCATGTGGAGAAGGACGCCGCACTGGCCCGGCGGTTCCAGCCCGTGTTCGTCGCGGAGCCGACGGTGCAGGACACGATCT
>JBCBHB010000018.1:4216-11504 GCA_038526025.1 Pseudomonadota bacterium | reverse complement strand
CCGGAGACGAACAGCAGGATGAAGCCGGACATGAAGATGTCCTGGCTGCGCAGCGACTGGAGCAGGATGGGGCCGAGCGTGGGCAGCGACATGACGACGGAGATCATGACCGAGCCGGAGACGAGCTGGGGCGCGAGATTGCCGATGTCCGCGACGAAGGGGTTCAGCGCCATCCGGAGCGGGTAGCGCGTGATCCGGCGGGTGGCGGAGCAGCCCTTGGCGCGCGCGGTGGTAACATAAGGCTTGTTGAGCTCGTCCATCAGGTTCGCGCGGAGGCGGCGCATGACCGCGGCGGCGGCGGAGGTGCCGATGACGATGGTCGGCACGATCAGGTGCAGCCCGATATCGGCGGCCTTGGCCCAGGACATAGGCTCGCCCTCGAACTCCCGGCTCATCAGCCCTCCGATGGGAATGTCGAAGTACTGCGCGCCGTAGAAGAGCATGATGAGCGCGAGCAGGAAGTTCGGCGTGGCGAGGCCGATATAGCCGAGGAAACTGGCGATATAGTCGATCCAAGTGTTCGCCTTCACCGCCGCGATGGTGCCGAGCGGCAGCGCCACGAGATAGACGAAAAGGAGGGCGGCGAGGTTCACGGCCACGGTGAGCCAGGCAAGTTCGCCCACCACCTCGGCCACCGGGCGGTTGAGCTCGAAGGACCAGCCGAAATTGCCCTGGATGAGGCCGGAAAAGCCGTTGGGGCCCGGCCAGGCGCCGATCCAGATGAGGTATTGCTCCCAGATCGGCCGGTCGAGCGCGTACTCCTCCATCAGAGCCTGCGCCTTCTGGACGCCCGCAGCCTCACCCGTCGCCCGCATCTCGGCGATGGCGTTCGTCATGTAGTTGCCGGGCGGCAGGTTGATGATGACGAAGACCAGCGCCGAGATGGCGACCAGCGTGACCAGCATGGTGCCGAGGCGGCGGGCGAGGTAGCGGATCATTGGGTGGCCTCAGCCCCCATCACGGTGATTTCCGCGAGTTCGGTGTCCATGGCCGCTTCGCGACGGTCGGTATCGGCGAACCAGAACTCATCGATCCGGTGCACGCCGAGCTGGGCGCCAGGGTCCCAGGTGTAGAGGCCCTGGACGGGGACGTTGCGCAGCACATCGCCCGAGACGATGGGCACGGGCGCGCGGGAGACGGTGCCGATGGCGTAGACCTCGTCCGCATGGATCGCGAGCATCTCGGACCAGGCTTGGGCGCGGGTGGGCTTGTCCGCCGCGGTCGACCAGGTCTCGTAGAGCTCGAGCAGGCGCTGCGCCTTCGGCAGGCTGGGTGCTTCGCCGACGGCGCCCTTTGTCTGGTAGTGCTGGCCCCATTTCGGCCAGCAAAAGCTCGCCTGCATCACCGGGGCAACCTCGTCGGGCGCGCTATCGGCGGTGGGCACGCCGTTGTTCCAGCCCCACCAGCTCACCATCATCGAGCGGCCAGCATAGGCGCGGGTGCGCAGGATGTCCCGGTCGAGCGGCTTCACGAGAAGCCGGAGGCCGATGCGCTCCCATGTGGCGGCGACGATCTGGAGCGCGTCCTCCTCCTCGCGCCGCTCTCCCGCGGTCTCGATCACGATATCCATCGGGCGGCCATCGGGCAGGAGGCGCGTGCCGGCGCCGTTTCGCTCGGTGAGGCCCATCTCGTCGAGCAGGGCGTTCGCCTCGTCGAGATCGAAGCGCGCCCAGGCGTTGGCCTTCTCCGCGCTGTAGAACGGGCTCTCCTCGAGCGCCGCCACCGCACGTTCGGCGGCGAGGCCGAAATAGAGCACCTTGTTGATGGCCTTGCGGCTGATGGCGAGGCTAAGCGCACGGCGGAAGCGGACATCCTGCATCACACCGCGCCAGACCTCGTCGTTGTAGTTGAGGTTCGGATAGATCGCGATCTCGCTGGCTGCGCCCGAGCGCCAGAGCGAGACATCGAAGCCGTTATCGGCCGCACCGCGCTTCAGCACGGGAGCATCGGCAAAGCTGAGGCCGCGGCTCTGGAGATCCGCCTCCCCCCGCGTGGCCTTGGCGGCGACGAGCCCGGAAGCGGCGATCTCCATCTCCACGCTGTCGACGTAAGGCAGCTGGCGGCCATTGGTGTCGACGCGGTGATAGAACGGGTTGCGCACGAGCGTGTAGCGCTGGCTGTTCTTCTTCGACGTGTTCACCCAGGGCTGCAGCACCGGCAGCTTGGGGTTATCGAACTTGTACTGGTTGTCGTACCGGTTGAAGAGCGCGGCCCAGTTCTGCGCCTTCTTCTTCTCCATCAGCGGCTCAAGCACCTCCATCGAGGTGAAATCCGCGTGGTACATCTTCATGTAGTGGGCGGGCAGGTAGATGTAGACAGGGCGGGCCTGGGCGAGTGCTGGCAGGAAGCGGGGATTGGGCTTCTCCCAGCGATACTCGATCGTGGTCTCGTCGATCACCGTCACCACCGGCGGCTTGCCGTCGACCAGCAGCTCCACGGGCGGACCCTTGGGCGAGATCTCGTCGTTGTTCGCCGCGTCCTCCCACCAGAAGCGGAAATCCTCGGTGGTGAAGGGGTGTCCGTCGGACCAGCGGTGCCCTTCGCGGAGATGGAAGGTGTAGGTCGTCCCGTCGGCGCTGACCTCGACATCCTTCAGGATATCCGGCGCGAGTTCGTAGTTCTCGTTGTACCCCACGAGGCGGGCATAGCCCCAGGCGGCCATGTAGCGGACATCCTTGGCGCGGCTGACGAAGGTTGTGATGCGCCCCCCGTGCTGGCCGGCCTCCCGCCCCTTCGCCTCGAGATCCACCACCATGGGCTCGTCCGGCAGCCGCTCGGCCACGGCGGGGAGCTCGCCGGCCGCAACCCGGTCCACGAGCATCGGTGCCTCGATGGGCGGCACGGTGAGCCCCTGCGCAAGCGCGGCGGCGGGCAGCAACGCTAGGAGCCAGGCGAGCGGGCGGAGGCTCGAACGGCGGATCGGGCGAACGAAAAAGGTCATGCAGCACATCTCACTTCATGGCCGGGGCCGACGGTGACGAGGCCAGGCGCGTTGTCCCCCTCATAGCGGAAGGGGTCCGGCCATTCCTCTGGCTCGCCCGCCCCGGCGGCGACGAGCTTCAGATCGAGCTTCGCGTCCACATCCGGCTCGGGCGAGGCGGCCATGAGGGCGCGGGTGTAGGGATGACGCGGGTCGCGGAAGATCGCTTCGGCCGGCCCCTGCTCCACCACGCGGCCGCGGCGCATCACCATGACCCGGTCGGCCAGGCGCGCCACAACCGCAAGATCATGGCTGATGAAGAGGTAGGAGAGGCCGAAATCCGCCTTAAGCTGGTCGAGAAGGTCGAGCACCTCCGCCTGCACCGAGACATCGAGCGCGGAGGTGGGCTCGTCGCAGATCAGGAGCTCGGGCTCGAGGATGAGCGCGCGCGCGATGGCGATGCGCTGGCGCTGCCCGCCGGAGAAGGCGTGGGGAAAGCGGCCGAGATGGTCCGCGGAGAGGCCCACCCGCTCCATGATCCGCGCCGCCTCCTGCCGCCGCTGGCGCCCGTTGCCGAGGCTGTGGATCGCCATCGGCTCGGTCAGGATGTCCTGCACGCTCATGCGCGGGCTGAGGGCGCCATAGGGGTCCTGGAACACCATCTGCGCCTGGCGCCGGAATTCCTTCAGGCCGGCGGCGCCAAGGGCCGTGACATCGACCTCCTCGCCAAAGCGGGCACGGAAGCGGATGACGGCACCGGGATCGGGCTCGATGGCCCGGAGCGCGAGCTTCGCGACGGTGGACTTGCCGGAGCCTGACTCGCCCACGACCGCGACGGTCTCCCCGCGCTCGAGGTCGAGTGCGAAGTCCGACAATGCGCGCACCGGCGGATCGTCCGGCCCGAAGCTGCGTTTCTTGCCCGGATAGGTCTTCGAGAGCCCGTCGATCCGCAGGATGAAGTCGTTGCCCGGCGCGTCGTGCTCGGCGCACTGCTCCGGCAGCCTCGGGGCCGCGGCGATCAGGCGCCGGGTGTAGGCGTGGCCGGGGGCTTCCAGAACCGCCTGCGCCGGTCCGCTCTCGACCACGGCGCCCTGACGCAGCACCACCACGCTGTCCGCCATGTTGGCCACCACGCCAAGGTCATGCGTGATGAGGATGGTGGCGAGCCCGCGGCTCTTGGAGAGGCCTTTCAGCAGGTCGAGAACCACCGCCTGCGTCGTCACATCGAGCGCGGTCGTCGGCTCGTCCGCGATCACCAGCGTCGGCTCGCCGACCATCGCCATGGCAATCATCGCACGCTGGCGGAGCCCGCCCGAAAGCTCGAAGGGATAGGCGCGCCAGACCCGCCCGGGGTCCGGGCACCCCACTTCCGCGAGCGTCTTGAGCGTGCGTTCCTTCGCCTTGCGCCCGCCAACGCCATGGATCTCCAGCACCTCGGCGATCTGCGGGCCGGTGCGGTGCAGCGGGGAGAAGGAGGAGAGCGGCTCCTGGAAGATCATCGAGATCTCGGTACCGCGCAGCTTGCGCAGCTTGCTCCGGCTCGCCTGGAGGAGATCGAAGGGCCGCGCATCGGGCTTGCCGGCGGGGTTGAAGACCGCCTTGCCCCCGGTCACGGCCGCACCGTGCGGCAGCAGCCCCATCACCGCCTTGCCGGTAAGGGTCTTGCCACTGCCGGACTCGCCCACCAGTGCCAGCGTTTCGCCCTTCTCGAGCGTGAAGCCGACCCCATGCACCACCTCGCGGGCGGCGCGGCCATAGCCGAAGGCAACCGAAAGCCCCTCGACCGACAGCAGCGGCGGCGCGCCGTCGAGCGGCACCTCGCCGGTTCCCTGTCCCTGCGTCTCCTGCAGCACTGGCCCTGCTCCGCTCCCGTCGGGGGTTGCGTGCATAAACGCAGGGCAGCGCCGCCAAATCAAGCTTTGACAGAAGGACGCTGGCGCCCTTGGCGGCGCCGAGCAGATGCGAACGGTTGCGCAGGGCGGTCACGGCTGCGGGCTGACGGGCGCGCGATGACGGACGCCGTGCCACACCGGTGCCACTTGGCGCCAGCCGGCCGGTTTGCGTGTGCCAATGGCCGGCCGCCGCGGCACACTGCCCCTTTTCATCGGCGCAGATCGACCGATCTCGCCAAGTAGCTTGGCGCTTGTGCAGAATGTTCTCATAATGTTCATTAATAGGCGGCAACGCTGACGTGGGTGGGCGCGGCCGCAGGGGCGCTGAGATGGAGGAGAGGAGCCCGGGCATGCCCGCAGGCGAAGCGGATCGTGTCTCCGGACGCGCGGGCAGCGGCGGCCTGGCCGCTCCCGCGGCGCTACCCGAACCCTTCGCCGGCTGGTTTGCGGCCCGGGGTTGGGCGCCGCATCCCCATCAGCTCGCGATGCTGCGCATGGCCGCGCCGGCCAGCCTCCTCATCGCCCCCACGGGTGCCGGCAAAACGCTCGCCGGCTTCCTCCCCTCGCTTGTGCAGCTGTCCGCCGGTCACGGCACCGACAGCCTCCACACCCTCTACGTCTCCCCCCTGAAGGCGCTCGCCGCCGATATCGGACGCAATCTCCGCCGCCCGATCGAGGAAATGGGCCTCGGCATCTGCGTTGAGGACAGGACGGGGGACACATCGCAGGCCGTGCGCCAGCGCCAGCGCCGCAACCCGCCGCATATCCTGCTGACCACGCCCGAGAGCCTCGCGCTGATGCTCTCCTGGGAGCGGCCGGAGATGCTCTTTGCCGGGCTCTCGCGGGTTGTGGTAGACGAGGTTCATGCGCTGGCGGGCACCAAGCGGGGGGACCAGCTCGCCCTTGGGCTCGCGCGGCTCCGCAGCCTCGCGCCCGGCCTCCGCCTCGCGGCGCTCTCCGCCACGGTGGACCGGCCGCAGGAGGTCGCGGACTGGCTGGCGCCTGGCGCCTGCGCGGTGATCCACGCCGATCCCGGCCCACCGCCGGATATCCGCCTCCTCCGCGATGCGGGGGACCCGCCCTGGGCCGGCATGGGCGGGCGCTACGCGGCGGCGGCGATCATGGACGAGATTGCGAAGCACCGGACCACCATCGTCTTCATCAACACCCGCGCCCAGGCCGAGCTCTTCTTCCAGGCGCTCTGGGCCGCGAACACGCAGGGCCTGCCCATCGCACTCCACCACGGCTCCCTCGGCCGGGAGGCGCGCCAGAAGGTGGAGGCCGCGATGGCAGAGGGCAGCCTGCGGGCCGTCGTCGCCACAGCCTCGCTCGATCTCGGGCTCGACTGGGGCGATGTGGACCTGGTCATTCAGGTGGGCGCGCCGAAGCAGGTGAAGAAGCTCGTCCAGCGCATCGGCCGGGCCAACCACCGCTACGACGCGCCCTCCAAGGCGATGCTGGTGCCCGCAAACCGCATGGAGGTGGTCGAGTGCCACGCCGCCCTCGATGCGGTGGCGGACGAGGACTACGACGCCGATCATCTGCGCCCCGGCGGGCTCGACGTGCTCTGCCAACACCTTCTTCTCACCGCCGCCTCGGGCCCCTTCGTGGCGGACGCGCTGTTCGAGGAGGTGCGCCGGGCGGGGCCCTACGCGGCCCTGGCCCGGGAGGATTTCGACCGCTGCCTCGAATTCTGCGCCACGGGCGGCTACGCGCTCCGCGCCTACGACCAGTGGCGCCGGCTGGTGGAGCGGGACGGGGCATGGCAGCTCCGCGACCCGCGCACGGCTCAACGCCTCCGCATGAACGTGGGCACCATCGTAGCACCCGAAACACTCGGCGTGCGCATGGGCCGTCGTGGCGGCGGGGCAAAGATCGGCGAGGTCGAGGAGATGTTCGCGGCCTCGCTCACGCCCGGGGACAGTTTCCTGATCGGCGGGCGGGTGGTGCGCTACGAGGGCCTCCACGAGATGACCGTGCAGGTGAGCCCCGACGCGACGGACGAGCCCAAGATCGCGGTCTTCTACGGCGTGAAGCTCGCGACCACCATCGGCCTCTCGGAACGCGTGATGCAGCGCCTCTCGGACCCTGCCCGCTGGGCGGAACTGCCGGAGCCCGTGGCGGCCTGGCTGCGACTCCAGGAGCGGCATTCGCGGCTGCCACGGCCCGACCGGCTGCTGATCGAGACTTTCCCGCGCGGGGGGCGGCATTTCCTGGTGGTCTACGCCTTTGCCGGGCAGAACGCTGACCAGACGCTGGGGCTGCTGCTCTCGAAGCGCATGGAGGAGGCGGGGCTCGACCCGGTGGGCTTTGTCGCCAACGACTATGCCGTGATGCTCTGGGGCCTGCAGCCGATCAAGGACCCCGCGGCGCTGCTGGAGCCCGAGGGCCTGCTGGCGGGCGCGGAGGCCTGGCTCGCGGGTAATGCTGTGATGAAGCGGACGTTCCGGCAGGTGGCGGTGGTGGCGGGGCTCAT
>JBCBHB010000018.1:0-4116 GCA_038526025.1 Pseudomonadota bacterium | reverse complement strand
GCGCCGGTGCACGCCCCTTGCCGCGCCGCTGATGCTGGAGATGGGGCGCGTGCCGATCCGCGGGGGCGGGGCGGAGGAGACGCTGCTGGCAGAGGAGGCGGCGCTGCTGGCGAAGATCGACGGGGTGTCGCCCGCTGAGCTCTCGACCGGCGTCCGCAAGGCGCAGGACAGCCTCGAGAGCGCGGCGGCGCTAGTGCCCGCGCCGCCGCGCCGGCGGGAGAAGGGCGGGCGGCGCGCCACCCGGCGCTGAGGGACCGAAGCAAGCGGCATCCCGGCTGGTCGCCGGGATACTTGATGGTGGTCACGGCTGCATAGGCGCCGGGACGCTGGAACGCGCCTCAGCGCAGGCCGTAATAGAGGGCCTGCACATGCTCAGCCTCGGCAAAGAAGAGCCAGCGGAGCGCCATCATGCCGGCGGCATGCGCGACGAGGGCCACGAGCAGCAGGAAGCCCGTGCCGATGGGCATGACGGCCGCGAGCACCGTGAGGAGGAGCGGCAGGCCGAAGCCCAGGGCGGCGCCGAGACTGCGGAGCTGCCAGGCGCGCTTGCGGCCGACCCGGAAGGCCATTTCGTCGAGCAGGTAGTTGCTGCCCGTATGGGGCGCCTCGAAGGCGCTGATGCGGCCGAGGCGGCCGAGGCCCGTGGCGGTGCCCATATCGGAGCCGGCCGCCCGGCGGTTCGCGCCGGCCGCTGCCGTCTGCCAGGCGACGAAGACGATGGCCGTGGCAACGAGGGCGGCGAGCAGCCAGAGTGTCGGCACGGCGCTTCCCCCGGCAAGGCGCGCGGCGAACTCGGTCGCGATGAGCCCACCGAGGAGAGCTGCGGCGAGGAACAGGCCGCGCGTGGGTGCCAGGGACCAGCGCGGCACGGTAGCGAGCTGGGCGTAGATCATGGCGGTGGCGTAGACCGTGCCGGCCGCGAGAAGGGCGGCGAGCCAGCCGAGGAAGGCGAGCCGCATATCAGCCAGCAGCCATAGGGCCGCGTAGAACAGGAAGACGGCGACGGTGGCCACCATCAGGCAGGCCTCCCGGCTGAGCCACGAGCTCCGCCATTGGGAGAAGGCACGCCAGGCGCGGGAGGGGCGGGCGAGATGGAGCGTGGAAGCCGCCCCGCCCACAGCGGTGATGAGAAGCGCCAGCGGCACGGCCACCCACCCGAAGAGGTGGCCTTCGCCGAAGCCGAGGCCGATGCAGAAGAGCATGCCGAGGCCGAGGCCCGAGAGCACGGTGAAGACGATGAGGGAGGGTGCGGGATGCATCAGTTCGCTCCCTCGAGCCGTGCCAGCGCCCGGTCGACCCAGCCGAGGAAACCGGCCGCACCAGGCTCTGCATCGCCGGCCTCCCCTGCCCCGCCGTGCTGGCAGAGGGCCGCGAGATCCGGGCCCTCGGCAGGCATGGCCGCGGCATCGCGCGGGCGGGGCGGCAGGTAACGGTTCACGGGCTTGGTGCCCTGCTCCGGCATGAGGTCCATGCCACCGCGCGCCGCCGAGAGGCGGCTGGCCTCGCTCTCGGGATCGGAGAGATCCCCGAAAGCGCGGGCGCCCGCAGGGCAGGCGCGCACGCAGGCGGGCACGCGGTCCTCCTCCGGCAGAGCCTCGTCGTAGATCCGGTCGACGCAGAGGGTGCACTTCTTCATCACACCCGCCGCCCGGTCGAGCTCCCGCGCGCCATAGGGGCAGGCCCAGGCGCAAAGGCCGCAGCCCATGCAGGCATCCTCGTTGACCAGCACGATCCCGTCCTCGACCCGCTTGTAGCTGGCGCCGGTGGGGCAGACGGTGACGCAGGGCGCGTTGTCGCAATGCAGGCAGCTCTTTGGGAAGTGGACGAGCTGTGCGGGGGCGCCGGCACCTGGGCTGATCTCGTAGGAGTGGATGCGGTTGAGCCAGGTGCCGGAAGGCTCGGCGCCGTAGGGCTCCTGATCGGAGAGGGGAACGCTGGCGATATCCTCAAGCCCGGTGCCGCCACCTGACTGCGTGTTCCACGCCTTGCAGGCCACGGCGCAGGCATGGCAGCCGACGCAGATATCGAGATCGATCACAAGACCGAGGCGCTTCTTCGGCCTCTCGGGCAAGCTGGTCACGCGGCTCCCTCCCTCAGGGTTTGGCTAGGACGGTCAGGCGACCGCCATGGCGTGGTCGGCGAAGGCTTCGAGCTGGGCATCGAAGGCGGCGGATTGTTCCCAGAACGGCATGTGACCGGCACCGGGGATAACCTCGAGCCGGGCGTCGGGAACGGTGTCGGCAAGCTCCCGGGCCTGGGGCATGAAGCAGACGCGCTCGGCACCGCCCTGGAGGACGAGTGCCGGGCGGCGAAGGGTGGACCATGCGTCGCGCCAGTCCTCGTCGCGCAGCCGGGCGGCGCGGCGGGCGTGGGGCGGGCAGGCCATCATGAGGGCGACGTGAAAGGCGAGGTCCCGCTTCGAGAGGGGGGCCGCGGTCATGGCCCGAGCGAAGGCGATGGCCGCATCGATCTGGACCTGCAGCTCGGGACCCATCATGCCCTCGGCGCGCACATCGGGCTTGCGCTTCGCGATCATCGCTGGGTCGCCGCTTGCGCCGATGCGGGGAACCGTACCGACGGTGACGACACCGGCCAGAGCGGCATCGCCATGCGCGCGCAGGTAGTCAGCCAGCACCCAGCCGCCCATGGACCAGCCGACGACAACGGGGCGGGCAGGCGCGAGATGGGCGAGGATGGCGGCGAGATCGGCCGCCCAGCCCGCACCGGAAGCGTAGGCCGCAGGATCGTCGGGCTTCGAGGAGGCGCCGTGGCCGCGAAGATCAGGCGCAACGAGGCGGAAGCGACTGGCGAGCGGACCCTCGAACTGCTGACGCCAGGACAGGGCGGACTGCGACCAGCCATGGAGAAGGAGGATGGGCGGCGCGTCCTCGGGCCCGACCTCGCGGATGGCGATGCGGAGGCCAGGGGCGCTCTCGATCTCGTACTGGCGCGCGGGCGTCCTCATCAGCGGCTCCGCGTCCAGAGCTGGCTCTGGCAAATGAGGCCAGCGGCGACACAGCCCTTCACCTCTAGCCCGCCATCCACGAGCTTGATCTCCGAGCGGTAAGCCTCGTCCTTGCCCGGCCGCAGGATTTCGCCGCCGGTCCAGTGGCCGGGCTCGTGGCGCTCCATGTTCCGCAGGATGGGCTCGCCCACAATGTCCGGCCGGGCGCCGCCATGAGCGCCAGCGACCGTGCCGCAGCGCTTCTCTCGATCGGACAGGCATGGTGAGATGCGGACGCTGATGAAGGCGCCATTGTCCCGCTTCTCGGTGAACCAGATGCCCGTCACGTCCGCAGCGGCGCGGGCGTCGGAAAAGAAGACAACGGCAAGCAGGCCGAGCACGAGCGAGAGCGTCGGCCTGAGCCGCGCGACCGTCACGTATTGGGGCCCTGCCATCGGCTCAGCCATCGCGCCTGCCGAAAGCCACCGCCTCGGGCGCGGGAGCTACCGGAGAAGCCTGCGGGACCGCGGCGGGCTTCGAGAGCCCGTCAATGTCCTCCGGCGACGCCTTCTCGAGCCGGACGCGCAGGTCGAACCACGCGGCCTGCCCCGTCACGGGGTCGGAGTTGTACCAGCGAAGCCCGTCGCCGCGTGGGGGCAGCAGCTCGTGGATCAGCGGGTTGAGGAGGAAGCCCTTTGTCGCCTCTGGCGCCGCCTCGCCCAGCGCCCAAGCACCGCGGCGCTTGCCGATGGCGTTCCAGGTCCAGACCGTGCGGTCGTTGACCGCCTCCATGCCACGCACCGGCACCATGATGCGGGCATGGTGGGAGATCACCCAGGCCCAGTCACCATCCGCCAGGCCCGCCTCATGCATCACGGGGCGGGGCACGTAGAGCGGCACGGCGCCGTGGATCTGCCGGAGCCAGGCGTTCTGGCTGCCCCAGGCGTGGTACATGGCGGCGGGGCGCTGGGTGATGGCGTGGAGCGGCAGCTGGCCGTCCCCGTCCGCATCGGCGCTTTCGCCCTCAAAGGGCGGCCACCACACGGGCAAGGGGTCCATCGCCGCCTTGATGCGCTCACGCAGATGCTCCGGCGGCTGGCGCTCGCCATGCCCCTCGGCGGCGAGCTGGAAGCGGCGGAGGGGCTCGACATAGAGCTGGAAGAGATAGGGCT
>JBCBHB010000017.1:0-11608 GCA_038526025.1 Pseudomonadota bacterium | reverse complement strand
CGCGAGGCGCTCTTCAACCTGCTGGCCCATGGCGGCTATGGCACGCCCCCGCCGCCCGAGGGCGCGCGGGTGCTCGATCTCTTCGCGGGTACCGGCGCGCTCGGACTGGAGGCGCTCTCCCGCGGGGCGGGCTATGCGGTGTTCGTCGACGATCACGGCCCCTCGCGCGCGCTCATCCGCACCTCCGTCGAGGTGCTGGGGCTTGCGGGTGTCACCAAGATCTGGCGGCGGGACGCGCGGCGCCTCGGCCCCTGCCGCGGGGCGCCCTTCGAGCTTGTCTTCGCCGACCCGCCCTATGACGACCCCGGCGCGGGTATTGCGGCGCTCGGCGCGGCGCGGGACGGGGGCTGGCTTGCCCCGGGCGCGCTCGTGGTGATCGAGAGTGCGGCGGCTGCCGGCGCCGCCGCCGCGCCGGACTGGCTCGACCCCCTCGATGCCCGCCGCTATGGCGAGACGCTCATCCACATTCTGCGCGCCCCCGGCGGGCCAGCGCCAACCGACGAGGAGGAGACCCCATGAAGATCGGCGAGAACACGCCCGCGCTGGTGACCGGCGGGGCAAGCGGCCTCGGCGAGGCCTGCGTCCGCGCCCTCCGCGCCAAGGGCGCGCCCGTCGCCATCCTCGACATGGCGCGCGAGAAGGCCGAGGCGGTCGCGGCCGAGACGGGGGCGCTGGCGCTCGACTGCGACGTGACCGACGAGGCGAGCGTCATTGCCGCCCTCGCCGCCGCCGCCGAGGTTGCCGGGCCTGCGCGCATCGCCATCTGCTGCGCCGGCATCGCGCCCGCGGCCAAGACCGCCGGCTCGAAGGGGGCGCATGACATGGCGCTCTTCGAGAAGGTCATCGCCATCAATCTCGTCGGCACCATGCGGGTGATGGCCCATGCGGCGCAGGCGATGCGAGACCTCGAGCCCCTCGATGCGGATGGCGAGCGTGGCGCCATCGTGAACACGGCCTCGGTGGCGGCCTTCGAGGGGCAGATGGGCCAGGCCGCCTATGCCGCCTCCAAGGGCGGGGTGGCGGCCCTCACCCTGCCGGCGGCGCGGGACCTCTCGCGCGACGGGATCCGCGTGAGTGCCATCGCCCCGGGCATCTTCGGCACGCCCATGCTGCGCGGCCTGCCCGAGGAGGTGCAGGAGAGCCTGGCCCAGCAGGTGCCCTTCCCGGTGCGCCTCGGCGAGCCCTCGGAATTCGCCGCCCTCGCGCTCTTCATGGTGGAGACCGGCTACATGAACGGCTCGGTGGTGCGGCTCGACGGCGCGATCCGGATGGGCATGCGCTAGGGGCGGGCACTGCCATCGGGCCGCCACCTCCCCCGCCCGCCCACCCATCGGTGACGGCCCGATGGCGGTGGGCGACGCGCTGGTCCAACAGGCCTATGCCCCAACGGCCCTATCCCAACGGTCCTCTGCGCGCTATCTCCGCCCCGTGACCGCCCGCCCGGGCGGCCGCCCTGCAACGCTCCGGAGAGAGGGACGCCCCATGACCATTGCCGTCGGCGACAGCCTGCCCGCCGCCACCCTTTACGAGATGACCGCCGATGGGCCGAAGGGCCTGCCTTCGGCCGAGGTGCTGGGGCAGGGGACGGTCGCCGTCTTCGGCGTGCCCGGCGCCTTCACCCCCACCTGCCACATGAAGCACATGCCGAGCTTCGTCGCCCAGGCCGACGCGCTCCGCGCCAAGGGTGTGGACAGCATCGTCTGCATCACCGTGAACGACCCCTTCGTCGCGAAGGCCTGGGGCGATGCCACGGGCGCGCCGGGCGCCGGCATCCGCGTGGTCGGCGACGCGGCGGCGGAGTTCGTCCAGGCCATCGGTATCCATTTCGATGGCGCCGCCGTCGGCCTCGGCATCCGCGCGCAGCGCTTCTCCATGCTGGTGAAGGACGGCACCGTGACCGCCCTCAACACCGAGGAAAAGCCGTCCGACATGGACGTGACCGGCGCGGAGAAGCTGCTCGAAGCCCTCTGAGCAGCACCGCGTAAGAATACAATGCGCCACTGCCCGCGACGCGTGGCGCATTGTGCTCGATACAATGTGAGGCCGGTGTGGCCGCTTTCCGGCCAAACGCCGGCTGCCGCGGCGCTTTGGCTCAGCCGTCCTTGCGGAAGGGCGTCATCTCGCCCAGGGCCTGGTTCTCGGCCTCCACCGCCCGGCGTTCGCCCTCCAGGAACCGCGCCACCGCATCGCGGAAGCCCGCATTCGGGATGTAGTGGATGGAACGGGTGGTCACCGGCTCATAGCCGCGCGCAAGTTTGTGACCGCCCTGCGCCCCCGCCTCCACGCGCTTCAGCCCGTGCGCGATGGCGAAGTCGATCGCCTGATAATAGCAGGTCTCGAAATGGAGGAAGGGATGGTCCTCCGTGCAGCCCCAGTAGCGCCCGAACAGCGTCTCGCGCCCGATGATATTGAGCGCCCCGGCAATCCACGCACCGTCCCGCCGGCAGAGGATCAGCAACACGTCCTCCGCCATGGTCTCGCTCAGCCGTGAGAAGGCCGCGCGGGTGAGATAGGGGCGGCCCCATTTGCGGCTGCCCGTGTCCTGGTAGAAGTGCCAGAACGCGTCCCAATGCTCCTCGCGGATATCGCTGCCGGTGAGCCAGACCACCTCGACATCGTTCTCGAGCGCCTTCGCCCGCTCCTTGCGGAGGTTCTTGCGCTTGCGTGAGGCGAGGGCGTCGAGGAACCCGTCGAAGCTCGTATAACCCTGATTTTCCCAGTGAAATTGCTGGTCCGTCCGCTGCAGGTAGCTATGGGCGGGCGCGAGGTCCCACTCCTCGCGCGTGCAGAAGGTGATGTGGAGCGAGGAGATGTTGTTGTTGGCCGTGATCTCCGCCGCCGTGTCGAGCAGCGCGCCGCGGAGGGCGTCGGCCGAGTACGGGGCGTCGGGCGCGACCAGCAGGCGCGGGCCGGTTGCGGGCGTGAAGGGCACGGCGCATTGCAGCTTGGGGTAATAGTCCCCGCCCGCGCGTTCCCAGGCATGGGCCCAGGAATGGTCGAACACGTATTCGCCCTGGCTGTGACCCTTCAGGTAGAGCGGCATCGCGGCGACGACGCGGCCCCCAAGCCGGGCCGTCAGGTGATGCGGCGCCCAGCCGGCGCGGGCCGTGGCGGAGCCGGAGCTTTCCATGGCCTCGAGAAAGGCGTGCGTCACGAAAGGGTTGGCGGGTCGGCCGCCATCGGCGCGCTCCGGCGCGGCGCAGGCGTCCCACGCCTCAGCGGTTATCTCGGTAATGTCACGGTGGATGGTGAGCTCGAGCGCCTCCGCGCCCGATTCCGGTTCTTCTTCCGCTTGGCCAGCCCCATGCATGTCCGGAGAATTGGCAGGCCAGCCTGGGATATCAAGCCGCGATGCGGCAGCGCAGCGCAGCGCAGGTGCGCGGGGCTGGGCGCCCCGCGCGGATGGTCACGACCAGAAGGGCTTCGAGGCTTCGTCCAGCGCTTCCTCCCGGCTCACCCCGATATCCGCGAGTAGATGCGGCGGCAGGGCGGCAAGGCGGCGCCGTGTCCGCAAACGGTCCTGGCAGTAGAAGAAGAGCGCCACGATGCCCTTCAACCGCCCGTACCGGGGCAGACCGGTCACGCTCCGAGCCTCGATGGCTGCGATAGTTGATGGGGACGTGGTAGACATAGCGTCGCTCCTTTGTATCGGTTACAATCCTGAACATCGCGTCTTGTGTGAGTACAATCTGCGTGATGGGCACAAAAATGGGAACAATTTTATTGTGACCGATACAAATCTCTCGCTGAACCCGGTCCTGATCCAGCCGCTGAGCGGGTCGCCGCGCTACAGGGCGCTGGCGGATCGCATCGCGGAGGCGGTGCAGACGGGCAGGCTGACGGCTGGCGAGCAGCTGCCGCCTGTGCGGGAGCTCGCCTACAGGCTGGGTGTCGGGCCGGGAGCGGTGGCGCGGGCCTACCGCATGGGGGTCGAGCGCGGGTACCTGGAGGCCACGGTCGGTCGTGGCACCTTCGTCCGGCCAGGGGACGGCCCCGCCTTCCATCTCGACGCGCTGCTCAGCACGCCCTCCACCGAGACCATCGATCTGCGCGGCAACCAGGCGGTGGATGTCGGACAGGATCGCGAGATCGGCGAGGCGCTGCAGCGGCTGCTGGCCGCGCATAACGGCGCACCGCCGCTCATGGGCTATCGGCGCCGGGAGGATGATCTCGACGCGATCGAGACGCTCTCAGCGTGGTTGGGTGAGGGCGGCGTGCCGGCGCAGACGGAGCGCCTGCTCGTGACCATGGGCGCACAGGTAGGGGTGATCGCCAGCCTCTCCCTCCTCTGCCGCGGTGGCTCCGGCATCGTGCTCACGGGCGAAACCCTTCACCCGGGGCTGATCGACGGGGCCGAGGCGCTGAAGCTCCGGCTCGAGCCTGTGGCGGGGGACGAGGAGGGCCTGCTGCCCGACGCGTTGGACGCGGCGATCCAGCGCCACCGGCCGGACGCCCTCCAGATCTCACCAACGCTCCAGAACCCCACGCTCACGCTGATGGGCGAAGCGCGGCGGCGGGAGATTGCGGAGGTGGTGCGGCGGCACGCGCTGCCAGTGGTGGAGGACGATGTCTACGGCCGTCTCCTCCGGCCCCACCCGGTCAGCTTCGCGAGCCATGTACCGGAGCTTTGCTGGTACGTCACCAGCTTCTCGAAATGCGTCGCCGCAGGGGTTCGGGCGGGGCTGGTACTCACGCCGCCGGGGCGCCTTGTCTCCACCCTGCGGGCGTACCAGGCGCTGGCGCATCAGACGGCGTGGATCGTGAAGGCCCTTGCGGCGGAGCTCGTGCAGGGCGGGGAGGCGGCGCGGATCGAGACCCGCGTGGTGGCGGATACCGAACGGCGCGCGGCCCTGACGGCCGAGATCCTTGGGCGCTTCGGCGCGCGGACGCATCCCGCTGCGAGCTTCGCCTATCTGCCCCTGCCGGAGGGCTGGACGGCGGCGGAGTTCCTGGCGGCAACCGCTTCTGCCGGCGTGCTGCTTCCCCCGCCCATGATCTACCAGGTGTCGCGGAACCTGCCGCCCTTCACGCGCATCGCGCTGGGCGGGCGCTCCACGCAAGCGGCGCTCACCACGGGCCTTCACCGGATCGCCCAGGTGCTGGGGGAGGGCCCGCACCCTGCCGACATCGCCACCTGAGGCGCCGCGGTGTGGGACAAGGACGGGCGGCGCCGGGCCACCCGTCCCGCGCTGGCTCAGTCCTCGCGCATCGCGCGGCTGAAGAAGTCGGTCATCGGGCGCATCAGGTAGTCGATCGGCGTGCGCTCGCCGGTCTGGATGAACACCTCCACCGGCATGCCGGGCTTCAGCTCCTGGCCCTCCAGCTTCTGGATCTCGCCTTCGTTGAGGACGACTTCCGTGCGGTAGTAGCTCTCGCCGGTATCCTCGTTCTGGAAGGCGTCGGGCGAGACGCGCAGCACCTCGCCGTAAAGGTCCGGCGTGGTCCGGGTGTTGAACGCGGAGAAGCGCAGCACGGCTTCCTGGCCGGTCCACACCTCATCAACGTTGATGGGCTGGACCTGCGCGTCGATCACAAGCTTCGCGTCAGAGGGCACGATGTACATCAGCGGCTCGGCCGAGCGGACCACCGACTTCAGCGCGTGAACGATCGAGTCGTAGACAACCCCGGCCCGGGGGGCGCGGATCTCGAGGCGCGAGAGCTGCTCGAGCAGGTTGATCCGCCGCTCCTTCAGCTCGAGCTCACGGTACCCGAGCTCCGAGAGCTGCGTCGCCGCTTCCTCGCGCTTCGTGGAGCCGAGCCGGAGGCGCTCGATCTCGATCTCGGACTGCTGGCCCTTGAGCTGCGCCACCTGTGCCAGCAGCTGGTTGCGCTCGCCATGCAGCCGCGCGCGTTCGCGCTTCAGGGAGAGCACGCGGTTCATCTGCACGAGGCCCTGCGCCATCAGGCCTTCCATGGCGACGAGTTCTTCCTCGATCAGCTCGATCTGCTGGGCGTAGGACTCCGCCTCGCGATCCGCACCGATGATCTGCTCGCCGGTCTGCAGCGTCCGTTCGTCCAGCACCTCGAGCTCGCGCGTCTCGGATTCGAGCCGTGCCGCAAAGAGCTTGCGCTGACCTTCGACCAGCGCCTCCACATCCGGGTTCTTCGCCGCTACGTCGAGCAGTTCCTGATTGAACACGATCTCGTCGCCGTCGACCTGCTCCACGGCCAGCCGCGCACGCCGCGCCATGATCTCGTAGAGCTGGCTCTCGAGTGCCGCGAGCTCCGAGCGCAGCGCCGTGCCGTCCAGCTCGATCAGCACCTGGCCCGCTGCCACCAAGTCACCGTCGCGCGCGAGGATCTCGCCCACCACGCCGCCATCGGGGTGCTGGACAATCTGGCGCTGGCTCTCCACGCGGAGCTGACCACCGGCGATCACCGCGCCCGAGAGCTTTGCGACCGCGCCCCAGGTGCCGAAACCGCCGGCGAGGACAAGGACCGTGAAGAGGCCGATGCGAATGTAGCCGCCCGCCTGCCAGCGCTTGTCGTCCGGCCGCGGGATGCCGTCGCCAAGCCCGCTCTCTCCGGCCTTGGCGAGTGCCGTGCCCTTCGCGGTGTCGATCTTTGCGAGCTGTTTGCCCGTCGTGTCGTTGCTGCCAACCATGCCTGCGCTCTCCTGCTGCCGCAGTTCCCGAGTGTAGTGGCGGCCGGGTTCGGGCCGCCACTAACAGATCCGTCAGCCCTTAGTGTCGTCCTTGGGGGCGCTTGGTTCAGTCGTCTTTGTCTCAGCCGTGCCGCCCGATCCCTGGTCCGAGGGCTTCGGCGTGCCGGTCGGCACGATCGTCACGCTCGGCCGGGCTGCGGGCTGGGCGATGCGGGTGCGCTTCGCCCGCCCTGTGGGCGTGGCCGCGGCTTTCTGGTGGGAGGAAACCTGGGGCTGCGGCTTCGTGGACGTCGTCGCATCGCCCTCCGCGAGCTTGAGCACGCCGTCCTCCGCTGCCGATGCCCCTGCCGCTGACGCCGGCGTACTCTGGGGCTTCGCGGCTGCGCCGCCCCCGCCGCCCGCCGCAGGTGCGGAAGGCGTGCCGGGCGCGGCGGCGCCGGCGCCTCCCGCGGGCGGCGCGAGGCGCTGCGCCGCCGCACCCGCAATCTTCTGGGCAGGGCTCGCGCCGCCATCCCCGCCCGCCGCGGGGTCGGACAGCTGCTGGAAGTTCTTCGTGCGCCGCTTCAGAACCTCGTCACGCGGGCCGAAGTCCACCTGGTGCCC
This sequence comes from Pseudomonadota bacterium, assembly GCA_038526025.1. Lineage (GTDB taxonomy): Bacteria > Pseudomonadota > Alphaproteobacteria > Rhodobacterales > Rhodobacteraceae > Thermohalobaculum. Next base: position 4,401 of record JBCBHB010000017.1, on the reverse strand, counting down.
CTTGTCGATCATCAGCAGCAGGTCGCAGGCGGCGATGGCGCTCGGCCGGTGCGCCATGATCACCACGGTCCGCCCGCGCGAGCGCGCATCGCGGATCGAGTCCACCAGTGCCTGCTCGCCCTGCGCGTCGAGATTGGCGTTCGGCTCGTCGAGGATCAGGATCGGCGGATCGCTGTAGAGCGCGCGGGCGAGGGCGACGCGCTGGCGCTGACCGCCCGAGAGACGCTGACCGTTGGCGCCGATCTGCGTGTCGTAGCCCTGCGGCAGGCCGAGCAGCAGCTCATGCGCCCCGGCGCGCCGCGCTGCCTCGATGATCGCGTTGTCATCACGCTCCTCGCTCATGCGGGAGATGTTCTCGGCGACAGAGCCCGCCAGAAGCCCAACCTCCTGAGGCAGGTAACCCACGTGCTGGCCGAGATCGTCGATCCGCCACTGATCTGTCGCGGCGCCATCGATGCGTACCTTGCCCGCCGCCGGCCGCCAGATGCCGCACAGCACCTTGGCCAGCGTGGTCTTGCCCGAACCGGAGGGGCCGATGACGCCGAGCGCCTGGCCAGGCTTGAGCTCGAAATTAACTCCGCGCAGCGTTGGCACACGCTCGCCGGGCGCCACCACAGCCACGTTCTGGACCGAGATGAAGCCCTTCGGGGCCGGCAGCTTGGTCTTTTCCTCCTCGGGCGGCGTCTTCTCCAGCATCTCGGAGAGCGACCCCCAGGCCCGCCCGGCCCGCTGCATGAGCGACCACTGGCCGATGGCCTGCTCGATCGGCGCAAGCGCGCGGCCCATGAGGATCGAGCCCGCGATCATCATACCCGGAGAGATCCGGCCTTCGAGCACCAGATAGGCACCCACGGCGAGGATGAGGCTCTGCAGGTAGAAGCGCAGCGATTTCGAGGCTGCCGTGTAGCTCGCCGTCCGGTCCGAAGCGAGGATCTGCATGCTGAGGGCCCGCTCGCGCAGGCGATACCAGCGCCGCATGCCCGCCGGCATCATGCCAAGACCGTGGATCGCTTCGGAGTTCTGCCGGAGCTGTTCGGAGACGTTCTCCGCTTCGGTCGTCGCCAGCATGCTGTCGTGGTTCGGCTGCGAGGAGCGGAACTGGTTGATCACGGTCAGCACGATCAGGATCAGCGCGCCGACCACCGCCGTTGCCGCCAGCAGCGGATCGAAGAGGTAGATCGCGCCGAAATAGATCGGCACCCAGGGCACGTCGAAGAAGGCGAAGGGGGCCGGGCCGGCCAGCAGCTGGCGGATCGAGTCGAGGTCCCGCGCACCGGTATTCGGCCGCGCGCGCTCCGAGGGCGCGACGCTCCGCACCATCACCGCGCGGAAGATTCGCGTCTCGAGGATCGTGGAGAACTTCGCGCCGGCGCGCGCCAGCACCCGGCCGCGGATGAAGTCGAGCACGCCCATGACGAAGAAGAGCCCCGTCACGAGCAGCAGCAGCGTGACCAGCGTGGCTTCCGACCGGCTCGACAGCACGCGATCGTAAACCTGAAGCATGAAGATCGGGCCCGTAAGCATCAGCAAGTTAACGAAAATGCTGAAGATGCCCACGTTCCAGAGGTGCCGGCGGCACTCCCTCAGGGCGCCGCGAAGTTCCTCGCGACCGTATTTGCTCGTCATGGCCCGTCTCCGCCTGCCGCTGCCTCTGGCGCCGCCTGCACTCTCGGCGGGGCGCGGCAATTCTGCCTCGCGCCGCGTGCTCTCGCGGCCGTCGCGCCTCTGCTCTTCGCCGCTCGGCCGCGCCCTCGTTGCAACGGATGCCGTTTAACGGGCGGGGCGCTACGCGTATATACCTCGCGGCGTGTGTGCGCGACGGGCTATCCGAACCCGCGCGTAGATGCAACTGACGGATGCTGACCCAACCGTGTGGACCCGGATACCGCGATGTACCGGAGGATGCGCTGGCAGGGGCAGCAAGCGCGAGAGAAGCGCCGCCTTGGCGAGCAGGAGACGAGCATGACCGCGAACCGCCTTTTTCCCCAGATCGGGGCCGTTGCCCGGCCTTCCTCGATGCGTCCGACGGGGGAGGGCGCGACGCCGCGCCGGGCCTTCCTGGGCGCCATGGCTGCGCTGTCGCTGGCCGTCGCCCTGCCGCTCGCGAGCCTTGCGCCGACGCCCGCGCGCGCGCTCGACGCCGCCGGGGCCACGGCCCATGTGCGCGGCACGATCGACGAGGTGCTGGCCCTGGTGAAGAGCCCCGGCGCCGCGACGGACAAGGCCGATGCCTTCCAGGCGATCCTCGAGAAGCGCGCCGCCCTGCCGCAGATCGCCCGCTTCGCCGCGGGCACGCTGTGGCGCGAGATGTCGGATGCCCAGCAGTCCGCCTACACGACGGCCTTCAAGCATTACGTGTCCTCGGTCTATGCCTCGCGCTTCCAGGAGTATTCCGGCCAGAAGGTCGATCTCGGTTCGGCCTCGGACCGGGGCAAGCGCGGCATCGAGATCGCCAGCACCGTGACCGGCGGCGGCCAGGCGCCGGTGAAGGTCGACTGGCTGGTCTCCGACCGTCCGGGGCGGACGGTGATCGCCGATATCACCATCGAAGGCGTGAGCCTGCTGATCACCCAGCGTGAAGAGATCGCCGGCATCCATGCCAAGCAGGGCAGCATCGACGGGCTCATCGACTTCCTGAAGAGCGTCTGACCCCGCGCCGAGCGGCGGTCTCCAGGGCGCCGCGGCCGCCCCGGCGCCCGTGGCCGGCCCTCTACCCGCGGCGCCCAGCCGTCATCGCGCAGGCCGCCAGGAGCGGCGGGCACCGCGTGCTGTTCCGCCAGCCCCGGCGGGCGGTTCAGGGGCCCGAAGCGCCGGGGGCCCGGCTGTCGAGATACTTCCAGAGACCGGCGGCGCGCATCACCTGCCGCCCGCCGGCCCAGATCTCGCATTCCATGAAGCTGAGGCTCTTGGCGCGCCGCACCTGACGGGCGGTGGCGACCACGAGCTGCTCGCGCTTTGCCGCTGCGATGAAGTGGCAGTTCATCTCGATGGTGGCGCAGGGGTGGCCGCCGCCCGCTTCGAAGGTTGCCGTGCCCATCGCGATATCGGCCATCGTCATCAGCACGCCGCCATGGCAGACGCCGCCCACATTGATGTGGCGTGGCTCGAGGGTCAGGCGCGCCTGCCAGAGGTTGTCGCCCGCCCGGGCGATCTCGAAGGGACCCACATGGGCATTGAAGCCCTCGCCGCGCACCTGGCGCCAAGGCAGGGACGGGTCCATTTCCATGGCGGGCTCCTTACTGTCGCGGCCGTGGGCGAGATCGTTCATCCGGCGCTTGCAGATAGGCCGGGCAGCGCCGATAGCATGGGGCCATGCACCAGGCCACGACCATTCTCGACGTCGCAACCCGGGGCCCGGGGCTCCACCCCATCGGCCGCGCCGTGCAGGCATGGCTGGCGACGCCGGCGGCGGGCCTGGGCGATGCGCCGGCCGGGCAGGGGCTTCTGACGCTCTTCTGCCAGCACACCTCCGCGTCGCTCACAATCCAGGAGAACGCGGATCCGGCTGTGCGCGCGGATCTGCAGGAGGCGCTCGACGCGCTTGCCCCGCATGGTCAGGTGCCCATCACGGGCGCAGCCTACCGCCATGCGCTGGAGGGACCCGACGATATGGCGGCCCATCTGCGAACGGTGCTGACAGGCGTGCAGCTCTCGGTGCCGGTGGTGGACGGGGCGCTCGCCCTCGGCCAGTGGCAGGGGCTCTATCTCTGGGAGCATCGGGATGCGCCCCACCGCCGCCGGGTCGCGCTGCACCTCCTGATCTCCTGAAGAGGCGGGCGCTCTCGCACCGTTCACCGTCTCGTCGGCGGGCGTGATCGGCCCAAGGGATGACGCGGGGGGCATGCGTCGCCACCTCTGCGTCATCGAAGGCGGGAAGGCACGAACGCTCCCGCCCAGCCCCAGCAAGGCCCCCAGGGCCACCGCCAAGCTACCGCCTGCGCCGAGGCGCCGGGTGGTCCCCACAGGGAAAGGAACCGAGACGATGACCCGCAGCTTCACGATCCTCGCCGCCGCCGCCCTCGTTGCCCCCCTCCTCGTCGCCGGCCCCGCCGCGGCCAAGGGCGATGGCGCGTCCGACACGCGCAAAGCCATTGCCGCCGCGAAGGCCGAGGCCCGCGCGAAGAACGGCAACGACACGGGCGGCAGCTTCTTCGGCACGCTCTTCGGCCTCGACGATCGCGCCGAGAAGGCCGCGGCCGACGACAAGGCCAAGGCGCGCAAGACCGACGAGTAATCGGCAAGCCTCCCGGCCGGTCGGCTGATCCGGGCCGGCCGCCGGAACGCGATCGGGCGCGCGGCAATCGGGCGCCTCACATCATCCGGATGCGTGAGCCGCGAGGCGCACCGCCACGGCGTCCGCCCGCGAAGGCCGGTCGATGATCCGTCTCCGCGCGCGCGGCC
>JBCBHB010000016.1:0-12068 GCA_038526025.1 Pseudomonadota bacterium | reverse complement strand
GCCCCGCGGGCGCGTCGCCGGCGAGCATGAGGAACGGGGCCTCGTTCAGGCTGCGGCCGCGCGGCTTGGTACGGCGGCCGTGGACGCGGCACGGCTCGCGCCCGCGGGGCAGGGGGGCTCGCTGCCGATGCGCCCGCCGCCAGCGCGGAGCGTGACCTGATCCACATCGCAGGGCTCGCCTTCGTCTCCGCGCTTGCCCGCCAGGGGGTGACCGGCAGTGCTGCGCTTGGCCATGGGCGCGCCGAGATTGCGCTGACCGTGACCGAGGCCGAGCGGGTGCCGGCGCTGCTAGAGGACCTGGCCGCCGCGATGCCGCCCGGGCTCCCTTACGAGACGGCGGTCACCGTCGATCTGCCCGCGGCTGTCGCCGCGCTGCCGCTGCCGGACACGGCATGCGCCGCTGCGCTCAACCGGCGCATCGAGGAGACGCCGCTCGTGTTCGCGCCCGGCTCGGCCGAGATCCGCGCCGAATTCGAGCCGTTGATTGAGGCGCTTGCGGGGGTTCTCAGGCGCTGCGGTGGCACGGCAATCGAGATTGGCGGGCATACGGACAATCAGGGCCGGACGACGACGAACGAGCGACTGAGCCGAAGCCGTGCGGACAGCGTGCGTCATTCGTTGCGCGAGCTGGGTGTCACACCCCGGATGGTCCGCCTTAGCGTTCGTGGCTACGGCGAGGCCGCGCCCGTCGCCCCGAACGACACCGAGGCCGGCAGGGCGCGCAACAGGCGCATCGCATTCCGGGCCGCGAATGCGCCGGCCGTGACGGACGGAGAATGATCCGATGATGGATGCCGCACATCTCGAACTCCTCTTGGCGCTTGCGCTCGGCGTGGCGCTCTGGGCGGGTTGGATCCTGCGGGGTATCTGGGAAGCCATGGGGTCGCGACGCCAGCGCACCGAGACCGAGGCGGCCATCGCCGCTGCGGAGGCCAGGGCGCTTGAGGCCGAAGCCGCCCTGAAGGCCCGTGACGCAGCCCCGGGGGCGCCGGCGCCGGCGCCCGAAGCCACACCATCGGAAACAGGTATCACCGAAGCGGAGGCGCCCGCCCACGTACCGGATGACAACCATTCCGCTGCACGGTAAGCATGCCACAAACCGAGACTGGGAGACCGAACATGGCCGAGAACAACGAGACCCACGGCACGATGGACATCTCCGCGCAGGAGAAGACTTTCGAGGGTTTCTTGAAAGCGTGCGCGATTGTCGCGATCGTCACGGTCGTCATTCTGATTTTCCTCGCCATCGTCGGAACCTGAACTAGCTGCCGCGACATGCTGTCGTGACGCCCGCTGCCAAGGGCACTTGGCGGCGGCAAAAACTATGTCCGGCGATAGTGCCTGCGATCCCTCCCTCCGGCGGCGAGCAGGCGTGAAGGCCGGAGCCCACCGCTGAGCGCCTCGATCCGGCGAACAAGAAACGAGGGAGAAGAGATGAAATTCGGCGCCTTGAAAGAGACGGAGCCGGGGGAAGCCCGGGTTGCGATCACGCCAGAGAGCGCAGGCCGGCTGCAGAAGCTTGGCTACGAGTGCATTGTCGAGAAAGGGGCTGGCGACGCTGCTGCCTTCACCGACGCCGCCTATACGGAAGCGGGCGTCACGGTGGTGGATAGCGCTGCCGATGTCTGGTCGCAGGCCGATGTCGTCGCCAAGGTCCGGGCGCCGCGCGCCGAGGAGATCGAGAACGCGCCGGCCGGCAAGATCCTGGTGAGCCATGTATGGCCCGCGCAGAACGAGGAACTGCTGGCGAAGCTCAACGAGCAGAAGCTGACCGTTCTGGCGATGGACATGGTGCCCCGCATCAGCCGCGCGCAGAAGATGGATGCGCTCTCCTCCATGGCCAACATCGCCGGCTACCGGGCGGTGATCGAGGCGGGCAACAATTTCGGCCGGTTCTTCACCGGCCAGGTGACGGCCGCGGGCAAGGTGCCGCCGGCCAAGGTTCTGGTCGTGGGCGCCGGTGTTGCCGGTCTCGCCGCCGTCGGCACCTCGGTTGCGCTCGGTGCGATCACCTACGCCTTCGACGTGCGCCCCGAAGTGGCTGAGCAGATCGAGTCCATGGGTGCGGAGTTCGTGTTCCTCGACTTCGAGGAGGAGGCGACCGACGGCGCGGAGACGGGCGGTTACGCAGCACCGTCCAGCCCAGAGTTCCGCGAGAAGCAGCTCGAGAAGTTCCGCGAGCTTGCGCCGGATATCGACATCGTCATCACCACTGCCCTCATCCCGGGCCGGCCCGCGCCGAAGCTCTGGACCGAGGACATGGTCAAGGCGATGAAGCGCGGCAGCGTGATCGTCGACCTGGCGGCCGAGCGGGGCGGCAACTGCGACCTGACGGTGAAGGACGAGCGCATCGTCACCGAGAACGGCGTCGTGGTCATCGGCTACACCGATTTCCCGAGCCGCATGGCGACGCAGTCCTCGACCCTCTACTCCACCAACATCCGTCACATGATGGATGACCTGACGCCGGAGAAGGACGGCACGCCGGTCGTCAACATGGAGGACGATGTCATCCGCGGCGCGCTGGTCTGCCACGAGGGCGAGATCACCTTCCCGCCACCGCCGCCGAAGGTGAAGGCCATCGCGGCCCAGCCGAAGAAGAAGGAGGTTGAGGAGACGCCGGAGCAGAAGGCCGCGCGCGAGGCGGCCGAGCTGACGAAGAGCCTGAACCAGACGGGCTATCTCCTTGCCGGTGGCGGCCTCCTTCTGCTGCTGGTCGGCACCGTGGCACCCGCCAGCTTCATGCAGCACTTCATCGTGTTCGTGCTCTCCTGCTTCGTCGGCTTCCACGTGATCTGGGGTGTCGCGCACTCCTTGCACACGCCGCTGATGGCCATCACGAACGCCATCTCCTCGATCATCATCGTGGGGGCGCTGCTGCAGATCGGGTCGAGTTCGACACTCGTGCTGATCCTGGCGGCCTTGAGTGTCCTCATGGCAGCGGTGAACATCTTCGGCGGCTTCCTCGTGACGCGCCGGATGCTCGCCATGTTCCAGAAATCCTGAGCCCGGGGGAGATACAGCGATGAGCTACGGTCTCGTGACGGCCGCCTATGTGGTGGCGGCCATCCTCTTCATCCTCGCCCTCGGCGGCCTTTCCAACCAGGAGAAGGCGAAGCGGGCGATCTGGTACGGCATCATCGGCATGACGCTGGCGGTGGTCGCGACCATCATGACCCCCGGTGTCGACAACGTGCCGGTCATCCTGCTGATGCTGATCATCGGCGGCGCCGGCGGTGCCTATGTGGCCCGCAAGGTCGAGATGACCCAGATGCCGGAGCTGGTGGCGGGCTTCCACAGCCTTGTGGGCCTCGCCGCAGTCTTCATCGGCTTCAACGCGGATTTCGAGATGAGCCGCGCGCTCGAGGCGAAGGCCGATGGCACGGCGGACGCGCTTGCCGGCTTCGCGGCGACCATCGCCAAGAAGTCTGCGACGGAGCTTTCGATCCTCAAGGTCGAGCTCTTCCTCGGCATCCTGATCGGTGCGATCACCTTCACCGGCTCGATCGTCGCGTACGGCAAGCTCTCGGGTAAGATCTCGTCGAATGCGCTGACGCTGCCCTTCCGGCACCAGATCAATCTCGGCGCCATCATCCTCTGCTTCCTGCTCGGGTGGCTCTACCTTGAGGGCGCGGGTGTATGGACCATGGTGCTGGTGGCCATCATCTCGGGCGCCATCGGCTGGCACCTGATCATGGCTATCGGCGGCGCGGACATGCCCGTGGTCGTCTCGATGCTCAACTCGTATTCGGGCTGGGCGGCGGCTGCGATCGGCTTCACGCTCGGCAACGACCTGCTGATCGTGACCGGTGCGCTCGTCGGCTCCTCGGGTGCCATCCTCAGCTACATCATGTGTAAGGGCATGAACCGCTCCTTTGTGAGCGTGATCCTCGGCGGCTGGGGCGGCGAACAGTCGAGCGCCCAGGAGGTCGAGGGCGAGATGGTGGAGATCGACGCCGGCGGTGTCGCCAGCGCGCTCAACGATGCGGACAGCGTGGTGATCGTGCCGGGCTACGGCATGGCGGTGGCGCAGGCGCAGGCTGCGGTGTCGGAACTCACGCGCAAGCTGCGGGCCAAGGGCAAGGAGGTGCGCTTTGCCATCCACCCCGTGGCAGGCCGTCTGCCCGGGCACATGAACGTGCTGCTTGCAGAGGCGAAGGTGCCGTACGACATCGTGCTGGAGATGGAGGAGATCAACGACGACTTCCCGCAGACGGATGTGAGCATCATCATCGGTGCGAACGACATCGTGAACCCCGCGGCGCAGGACGATCCGGGCTCGCCCATCGCCGGCATGCCGGTGCTCGAGGTCTGGAAGTCTCGCTCGGTGTTCATCCTTAAGCGCGGCAAGGGGCGCGGCTACTCGGGTATCGAGAACCCGCTCTTCTTCAAGGATAACAGCCGCATGTACTATGGCGATGCGAAGGGCTCGATCGAGAACCTGCTGCCCCAGGTCGGCTGAGCGTTATTGCTTCGGCAAGACGACCGGCGCATACTGGTTGCGTCGAAAGTTGATCTCTCAGGATCATCACCAATGGGCCCGCGAGCTGCTACTCGCGGGCCCTGCTCGTTCCCAAGCTTAGCCAAGGAAGAGCCTTGCCGCAGCGATCACGAGGCCGGCGGCGCCGATCACGACCATGGCAAGTCGAAAGTTCGTTTCTCTCAGTGTCATCACCTCCTTTCGCCCCGAAGGTGTCGGGGCGGGGCGATGATCGCGTGGCAGGCATGAGCAAAGCGTTTACCATGGCGTCATGATCAGACGGCTCGCCGGCATCGCCCTAAGGCTCGCGCTTCTCGCAGGGTTCGTCTGGGCCGTGCTGGTGGCGGCGCTCTTCCTTCATCGCCACGAGCGGATCTATCCCTTCGCCCAGGGCTTTCGCGCCGAAGCGCCCGAGGGCCTGCCGAGGGGCCGGCTGCTTCGGCTTCAGGGGCGGGACGGTGTGCCGCTCTTCGCGTGGGGCTCAGCCCCTGTGGCCGGCGCCCCGATGGTGCTGCACTTCACCGGCAACGGCGCCTATCTGCCCGGCGCGGCCCGCCATGTAACGCCGCTGGTGATCCGGGGCTATGGCGCTGCCATACCCGCTTATCGTGGCTCGGGCGGGGCGCCTGGGGAGCCGACGGAGGCGGTGCTGATAGACGATGCGCTGATCCTCTACGATGCCCTCGCGGAGGCGTTTCCCGACGCGGCGCAACCACCGGTGATCTGGGGCACGAGCCTCGGGGCGGCGGTGGCAACGGCGGTGGCGGTGGAGCGCCCGGCTGCGGCGTTGATCCTCGAGGTCCCGTTTGCGGAGCTCTGCACCGTCGCGCAGCATCACTACCCGTGGCTCCCCGCCTGCCTGATCCTGCCGGATGAACGCTGGGAGAACCTGCGCCGGATCGCGGAGGTCGATGCCCCTGTCCTGACGCTCGGTGCGGAAGCGGACACGGTGATACCGGTGAGGGAAGCGGTGCGGCTGCACGCCGCGGCGCCGGAGCCGAAGCACCTGGTTCTCTACCCGAGGGCGGGGCATGCAGGCGTGATGGCCGCGGGGGCGATGGACGACATCCTGGCCTTTCTTGCCGAGCACGCGCCGCCCTGACCGTGCCTCATGCCGGCAGGTTCAGCCTCACGCGGTGGGGCCCGTCGAGCGCCATGATCTCCGCGCCTTCGATTACCACGCAGGAGAGTGGGCCGCCCTTCGCTGCACCCGTATCTACGTTCACGCGGTTCGCCCGCAGGTCGATGCTGCGGGCAGGCGTATGGCCGTGCACAACGAACACATCGTGCAAGCCTGAATGGTCGAGAAAGGCGTGGCGGATCCAGTGGAGATCGGCTGGTTCTTGCGCCTCCCAGCTGATGCCGGGCCGGATGCCGGCATGCGCGAAGCCGAAGTCCCCGAAGCGAAGCTTGTCGGGCAGGCCGTTGAGATAGTGGAGCGTGTCCGCCGGCATCGCCGGCACCAATGCATCGTGGATTTCGCGCCGTGTTCCTGCGCGTATCAGCGCGGCATCCAGCCCGAACGAGCGGAGCGTCTCCTGCCCGCCATAGGCTTGCCAGTTCGGGAACGAGGGGTTGTCAGGGTCGGCGAAGAAGTTGCGCAGATAGGCGTCGTGATTGCCGCAGACGCAGAGGTATTGCGCGGGATCGAGCCCAGCGAGGAGCGCGAGGACGCCAGCGCTGTCCGGGCCCCGGTCGATCACGTCGCCAAGATGCACAACGCGCCAATCCACGATCGGGTGAGCGCTGAGGTCGGCCTCGATGGCGGCGTGCAGGGCCTTCAGCTGCGTGATCTCGCCATGCACATCGCCAATCGCGTAAATGCGCAGCCCGCCTGGCAATCGGGCCGTGCCATAGCGTACCATCGCTCAACTCCAGGCAATCGATCCGTCAAGCAGCCTGGGCCGGGAGGAGCGGGAGGAGCGCTGCCTCTGCCCCCGGCTGGCCATGCGCTGCCAGCAGGTAGGGCCCGTCCACCGTAAGTTCCAGCCAAAGGTCCTCTTCCAGAACGAGGCAGGAGGGACCGAGCGCCGCGCCGGTATCCACGGCGATGCGGTTGGGGTGCACCTCGATGGTGGCGACGGGGCTGTGACCGTGGACGATCACTGCCTCGTGCGGTGCCGTGTGCTCCAGGAAACCGGGCGCCCAGATCAGATCCCGGACGTTCTGGCTGGCGATGGGCGTACCGGGGCGAATGCCGGCATGGGCGAAGAAGTAGTCCCCGAACCGGGCACCATGGGCGAGCCCTGCAAGAAAGCCCGCATGCGCCGCAGGCATCGCTTCAGCCAGGGCAGCCCGGACCGCGCGGCGTGAGGCGGCATCGGGGAAGTCCAGCGGATAGGTCGCGTCGATCCCGTAGGAGCAGAGCGTGGCAATCCCGCCATCCTCGAGCCACGGATAGAACGATGGTGCATCGGCATCGCCCAGGAAATCCAGCAGGCAGTGTTCGTGGTTGCCGGCCAGGCAGTAGGCGCGCCATTCGGGACCGAGGCGCGAGAGCCGGTCGAGCACCGCAAAGGCATCCGGTCCACGGTCGATGTAGTCGCCGAGGAAGACGAGCCGCCAATCCTCGGCCGGGCGCCGCGCAAGGTCGCGCCGAATGGCGGTGAGGTGCCTCTCGAGGGCGCCCGCATCGCCGTGCAGGTCACCAACAGCATAGAGCCGCAGGCCGGGGGCCGTGCGTGCAGTCGCGGTCGTGATCATCCGCTCGATCCTCATATGGCCGCGCCGGCGCCTCTCAACGGGTGCTCGGCTCAGCTTGTTGCCTCACGCACGATGAGGCCTGCAGATCGCAAAAAAGGAAACCCCCGGAGCGTCTTACGCCCGGGGGTTCATGTGCCGTGGTTGCATTCCGGTCGCAGTGCCGGACGCGCCGTGCTGAAGATGCCTCAGACGAGGCCTTCGCGCTGTGCTTTCTTCCGCGCCAGCTTGCGCGCGCGACGGATTGCTTCCGCCTTCTCCCGCGCCCGCTTCTCCGACGGCTTTTCGTAATGCTGCCGGAGCTTCATCTCGCGAAAAACGCCTTCGCGCTGCATCTTCTTCTTCAGCGCACGGAGCGCCTGATCGACATTGTTGTCGCGAACCAGTACCTGCACCTAGGTCACCACCTTTCTACCGCTGCTGAATTTCAGGAATGCGCTATATACGCAGCTGTCCTTGGGCTGTCCACCGCGTAACGCCCGGGTACGGCACGATTTCCGGGGCCCTGCGAAGCGGGGCGGTAGAGGGGAAGAAGCATGGCTGACGATACGGGCGATACGCTCACCGAGACCCGCGACCGGCTGATCGAGGCGGCGCTGCCTAACGTGGTGTTCGATGGCTGGAGCAAGGAAGCGCTCGATGCCGCCCTCGAGGATACGGGGCTCGACGCTCAGATGGGCGCGCTCGCTTTTCCTCGCGGTGGCGTGGACATGGCGCTCGCCTTTCACGACTTGATGGATCGCCGCCTGCTCGAGACGCTGGAGGATACGGACCTGCACGCGATGCGGATCCGCGAGCGCGTCACCTACTGCATCCGCGCTCGGCTGGAGCTTGTCGCCGAGCACAAGGACGCCGTGCGTCGCGGCGCCGCGCTTCTCGCCCTGCCGCCCTATGCAGCGGACAGCGCCCGTGCCCTGTGGTCGACTTCCGACATCATCTGGACCGCCTGTGGCGATCGCTCGGACGACTACAACTGGTATTCGAAGCGCGCGATCCTCTCTTCGGTCTACTCCGCCACGGTGCTCTACTGGCTGGGCGACGAGAGCGAGGGGTCGGCCGATACCTGGGCGTTCCTCGACCGGCGGATCGAGAACGTGATGCAGTTCGAGAAGTTCAAGGCGCAAGTGAAGGCCAACCCCATGGCGAAGATGATGCTGGGGCCGTTGTCGCAGGCTCTCTCGGTCATCCGTCCGCCGCATGCACGGGCGAAGCGGGACGTGGAAACCGGACCCGGAGAGACGGCGGACGCCTGACCGCTCAGCCCTTGAGAGGGCTGACCCGGGTCACATGGCCCATCTTGCGGCCGGGGCGCGCCTCGGCCTTGCCGTAGAGGTGGAGCGAAGCGCCGGGCTCAGCGGCGATGGACTGCCAGTCATGCGCCTCATCGCCGATGAGGTTCGTCATTTCGGCATCTGTGTGGCGTGCGCCGTCGCCCAGCGGCCAGCCCGCCACCGCGCGGATATGCTGCTCGAACTGGTCGACGGCCGCGCCCTCAATGGTCCAATGCCCGGTGTTATGGACCCGCGGCGCAATCTCGTTGACCATAAGCCTGCCCCCCGGCGCGAGGAAGAGTTCGACACCCATCACGCCGACATAGTCGAGCGCGGAGGCGATGCGTCCCGCCGCCAGAACGGCGTCCTGCAGGATCGCCGCGGGCAGGCCGGCCGGCACGACCGTCCGACGAAGGATACCGCCCTCGTGCGTGTTGCGGCCAGGGTCGTAGGCCACGGTCACACCGTCGGCCCCGCGCGCGACAATGACGGAGAGTTCTGCGGTGAAGGAGATCCGCCCTTCGAGAACGGCCGGCTGTCCGCCAATCGCCTCCCAGGCGGCCGCCGCGGCCTCGGGCCCGTCCAACGATGCCTGGCCCTTGCCGTCATAGCCCATGCGCCGGGTCTTCAGGATCGCCGGCGCGCCGGTGCGCTCCAGCGCCGGGGCGATCTCGTCCGAGGCGTCGATGCTTGCCCAGGGGGCGCAGGTGAGTCCGATGCTCTCGATGAACGCCTTTTCCTCCGCCCGGTCCTGCGCCACGGCAAAGGCGCGGGCATTCGGGCGCACGGTGGTGTGGCGTGCCAGGGTCTCGGCAACCGCGGCTGGAACGTTTTCGAACTCGAAGGTCGCGACGTCCACCGCCTGCGCGAACGCTTCCAGTGCGCTCGTGTCATCGTACGGCGCAGCGGTTGCCTCGCGCGCGACCTCTGCCGCCGGTCCGCCGGCGACGGGATCGAAGACATGGGCGTGCAGGCCGAGCCGAGCCGCGGCAATCGCCAGCATCCTGCCGAGTTGGCCGCCGCCGAGGATCCCGATCACGCTTCCTGGCGGTAGTGGGGTAGGGGGGCTGACCATCGTTCAGCCGTCCACCGGAACCTCGGCCACCGCCGCTGTCTGCGCAGCGCGCCAGGCTTCCAGGCGCCCGGCAAGGGCCGGATCACCAACTGCAAGCAGCGCGGCGGCATAGAGGCCCGCATTCGCCGCGCCCGCCTCCCCGATCGCGAAGGTGGCGACGGGAATGCCCTTCGGCATCTGAACGATCGACAGGAGGCTATCTAGGCCCGAGAGCGCCTTGCTCTGTACCGGTACACCCAGCACCGGCAGCCGTGTCTTGGAGGCGAGCATGCCGGGAAGATGCGCCGCACCGCCCGCCCCCGCAATGATGCAGGCGAGGCCGCGGCCCGCAGCGGTCTCCGCATATTCGAAGAGCCGATCGGGGGTGCGGTGGGCCGATACGATGCGCGCCTCATGCGCCACCTCGAGCGCCGTCAGCACCTCTGACGCGCGTTTCATGGTGGGCCAGTCCGACTGGCTGCCCATGACGATCCCGACCAGCGGGGCCGCGCTCAAAGGGAACACCAAGCCCGAAGCGGGCGATGGAAGGTGGAGGTCATGAGGATCTCGTCGCGGCCAGGTTAGGCGATGATGTCCGGGTAGAGGAGATCCTCGATACGCGCAATCTCATCCTTGAGCGCCAGCTTCTTCTTCTTCAGGCGGCGCAAGGCGAGTTGATCGGCGAGCGGATTGTCGCGTTCGGCTTCGATCTCGTCATCAAGGCGGCGATGTTCGGACTTCAGCACATCGAGCTGCGAGCGCAGGATCTCTTCCTGACCCATAATGTTCATGCCGGTACTCTCCCGCAGCGCGATCCTTTCATTAAATCACCGGCGTATGCTGCGGGGAAGCCAAAAGCGCAAAGCGTCCCATCACAGGGCGCCGCATTGCCGGAGAAGAGGGCTCTCGCTATGCAAGTTCCAGCAGTCGACGGGAGAACGGTGTGCTTTGGAAAATCGCCTTCACGGTCGCGGTGATCGCGATCGTGTTCCTCCTTGGGCAGCGGAGCGCGCGGGGCCGAGTGGACAGCGGCGAGAAGCGCGTACCGCCGCGCCGTCGGATTGGTCTTGGCACCAGGCGCGGTGGCGCTTCCGGGCCTATGACCGATCTCGTTCGCTGTCCCGACTGTGGAAGTTACCACAGCCCTACTGAACGTTGCGCGTGCCGGGAGCAGTAACGGTTTCGTTGCCGTAACGGCACGTGGCATCTGCGCGACAAGGCCTCGAAACTCCACATCGCGGAAACGTCAGCGCCGTGGTGGGGGGTTGTGCCCCTCGCAAGATGAGGGTTTCGCCCCCATATCCAACCCTCACGGCGGAGAGAGGCAAAGCGCAATATGGATCTGGTGCTGGTGCTCGGCGGTCTCGCCCTGCTCGTTGCGGGCGGGGACATACTGGTGCGTGGCGCTGTTGCGCTCTCGCTCCGGCTGGGGATCCCTGCGATCATCGTCAGCGCCACTGTCGTTGCGGTCGGCACGTCCGCGCCTGAGCTTATCATCTCGATACAGGCGGCGATCGAGGGGGCACCCGGCATCGCGCTCGGCAACGTCGTCGGGTCCAACATTGCGAATGTGTGGCTTGTCCTCGGCATCCCGGCCTTGATCGCGCCGCTGGCAGGCTGCGGGGACGATGCGCGGCGATCCCTCTACTTCATGCTCGCCGGCACGCTGCTCTTCACCGTCTTCATTCTGTCGGGTTCCATTCCGTGGTGGGGCGGTATCGCCCTCATCGCCGTGATGGCCATTATGGTTTGGGACAGTGTGCGCCACAGTATCGAGTACCGCGAGCAGCGGCAGCTTCGGGAGAGCGTAAACGCGGCGGCTAATCCGAACCCACCGGAGGACGTGGCGGAGCTCGAGGACGTCGATCCCAACATGGCGCCTTGGAAGATTGCGGGGCTGATCCTGCTCGGCGTTGCGATGCTGCCCATCGGGGCGCAGTTTCTGATCGACGGCGCGCGGGGCGTGGCAACGGCGATGGGGGTCTCGGAGGCGGCGATCGGGCTGACGCTCGTGGCGCTCGGCACATCGCTGCCGGAGCTGGCGACGACGGTCATGGCCGCCCTCCGTCGCCAGACCGATGTGGCGATCGGCAATGTCGTGGGCTCCAACCTCTTCAATATCACGCTCATCATCGGCGCCGCAGCCGCGATCGCGCCGCTCGATGTGCCGCGCGAATTCATCGAGCGCGACATCTGGATCATGCTGGCGGCGACGGCGATGGTGGTGCCCTATGTGCTCCTGAACCGCATGCTCTGCCGCTGGACTGGCGGTCTCTTCCTGTTCCTCTATGTGGGCTACGCGGTCATCGCCCTGAGCTGAGCTGCCCTTGGCGGGTCGGCTGTCCCGGGCCTTAGGACCGCTGGGAGCAGTGAAGGGATCGAACTCGCATGACGACAGGGGAGACTGTGCGCCCGCGCGCGTTGGTGACCGGGGCGGGCGTGCGCCTCGGGCGGGCGATGGGGCTACACCTGGCGGCACACGGCTGGGACGTTGCGTTCCATTACGCATCGAGCGTCGGCCCCGCGGCGGAGGCGGTGGCGGAGGCGCGCGCTGCCGGCGCCC
>JBCBHB010000015.1:0-12077 GCA_038526025.1 Pseudomonadota bacterium | reverse complement strand
AGCGCGAAGTTGGTGTGACTGTCGGGCACCGTGATGCCGGCCGCGCGGAGGCGCGCGATGAACGCCTCCCTGATCCGCGCCGTCTCGGCCACCGTCTCGCGCATATAGGCCTGATCCCGCATCGCGGCGGCCGCTGCGGCCTGGGCGGCGGCGGAGATGTTGTTGAGATTGAGCGCCTTGCGAACCTCGGCCGCCACCCCGGGCGGGAAGAGCCCCCAGCCGACGCGGTGACCCGCCAGACCGTAGGCCTTGGAGAAAGTGCGCAGGACGATGGTGTTTCCACGGGTCACCAAGGACCAGTCGGGGGCTTCGGCCGCAAACTCCCCATAGGCTTCATCGACGACGAGAAGCACGTCCGGCGGCATCGCGCGGCGAAGGCGATGGATCTCGGCTGTCGGGAGCAGCGTGCCCGTGGGGTTGCCGGGGTTCGCGAGCCAGACCACCGCCGTTTCCGGGCGGAGTGCGGCGAGCAGCGCGTCAGCATCCAAGGTGAAGGCGCTTTCCGGCGCCGTATCGAAGTCTGCCCCGGCGCGGGCGGTGGCGGTTCGGAAGAACGCATAGCCCTGAGCGGGCGCGAGCGCGCGCCGGCCCGGCCCGAGATAGGCAACGGCGATGGCGGCGATCAGCTCCATGGAGCCTGCGCCGCACAGGATCTCGTCCGCGGCAAGCCCATGCACCGCTGCAATGGCATGGCGCAGTTCCGTCCAGTCCGGATCCGAGTAGAGCGCATCGCCCAGCGATGCGACCGCAGCCGCGATGGCGCGTGGGCTTGGCGGGCGCAGGCTTTCGTTCTGGGCGAGGAGAACGGGTGTGGCCGCGTCGGCCTGCGCGGGCACGGCCCGGGGATAGGGCGCCAGCGCGGCGATATGGCCGAGCGGTTCCGGCTGCGGCTGGCTCGACAGGGGCTGGGGCGCGCTCATGCCTTCTTCTCCGGTGTCGCGGCGCTACCGACGGGTGCGGCGACGCCGTAAGCATTGCAGGCGGCCTCGGCGCTCACGAGCCCGTTTGCGACATCCTCAGCCAGTGCCTCGGCGGCGCGCGTTCGAGGATCGCCGAAACCGCCGCCGCCCGGTGTCTCGAAGATCAGCCGCTCGCGCGGCCCGACGCGAAGCTCGCCCTTGCCCGCAAGGGGAGGTCCATCATCGACGCTGATGCGGCCGGGGGCGCCGGGAAGGCCGCCCAACCGTCCGGCGGCGGGATGATCGATGCGCTCGACGGAGAGGAAGACGGTGAAGGCATCCTCCCCCGCCGGGGTGACCTCGATCCGTTGGCCGAGGCCGCCGCGCATCCGCCCCGCGCCACCGCTATCCGGCCTGAGCTCGCGGCGGAGGATGTGGATGGGGGCGACGCTCTCGCTGATCTCGACCTGACTGCCCCAGACACCGCTCGGAAATGCCGGGGCCGACAGACCATCGCGCGCGGGCCGCGCACCGGTGCCGCCGTTATGGGAGAGCTCGACCGCGAAAGCTTCGCGCCCCGCCCGCGCCACCTCTGGCGCGCTGCGCAGCGGCAAGTCCCACATGGCCGAGGCGCCCTCCGCCGGCACCCGGTCCGGCAAGGCCTGAGCGAGACAGCCGAAGACCAGGTCGGGCGTCATCTGCCCCAGCGTATGCCGCATGGCGACCGCGGCGGGAGGCTGGGCGTTGAGGATCGAGCCGCGCGGCGCGGTGACCGTGAAGCAACCGAGCGAGCCGGCATTGTTCGGGATCTCCGGGCCCACGACGCAGCGAAGCGCGAAGACCGAGTAGGCCGTGGCGTAGTTCAGCGGCACGTTGATGCCCTTGGGCGATGGCCCGGGGGAGCCGGCAAAGTCGAGATGCATCCGCCCGTCCTCGACCGTCAGGGCCGCGTAGAGGGTGAGCGGGCGGTCGTAGCCGTCCACGACCAGCGCGTTCCGATACGTCCCCGGCGGCACGGCACGGATGGCCGCGGCCTGTCCGGCTCGGGAGGTCTCGAGGATGTGGCGGGCGAGCGGTGCAAGATCGTCGAGCCCGAACTCGTCCATCATGGCGACAAGCCGCGCCGCGCCGGTCTCGCAACAGGCGATGAGGGCGTAGAGATCCCCTTCATTCGCCACCGGCTCGCGGGAATTGGCCTTGACGATGTCGATGAGGAGGGTGTTGAGCCGGCCGGCTTCGACGATGCGGCAGGGCGGGATCAGCAGGCCCTCGTCATGGATGTCCGACCCCTCCGGCCCCATGCCAGTGCCGCCGAGATCCACAAGATGCGAGGTGCAGGCAGCGAAGCCGACGATACGCCCGTTGCGGAAGGCCGGCATCATCAGCAGGAAGTCGTTGAGATGGCCGGAGGCGAGCCAGGGGTCGTTGGTGGTGAAGATATCGCCGGGCTGCATGGTCTCAGCGGGAAAGCGGGCGCAGAGGGCGCGCACCGCCTCGGCCATGGTGTTGATGTGGCCCGGTGTGCCGGTAACGGCCTGGGCAAGCATGGCACCATCGGTGTCGAAAATGCCTGCCGAGATATCCCCGCACTCGCGCACGATGGGGCTGAAGGCGGCGCGCATGAGGGCCTGGGCCTGCTCTTCGACGACCGCCAGAAGGCGGTTCCACATCACCTGCAGGCGAGTGGTGGGGATGGGAACGGTCATGAGCGCGCCTCCTCTGCCGTAAGGACAAGGTTGAGGCCGGCGTCCACCTCGGCGACGAACCCCGTGCCCACCAGTGTCGTGGTCTGGGGTTCTGTGATGAGCGCGGGTCCCTCGACGCGGTGGCCGGGGGCGAGCGCGGCGCGGTGGTGAACGCTGGCCTCGACGGCCGCGCCGGTCGCGTCGCAGGTGATCACACGCCGCTCGGCCGGTTTCGCGACGGAGGCAACCGGTGGCGCCGGGGTTGCGGGGGCCGCAGAGGCGCGCTGGGTGGTGACGCGGACCGCCCAGTTCAGCACCTCGATCGCCATGCCTGGCACGGCGCGGCTGAAGAGCGCAGCATAGGCGGCCTCGAAACGCTCCGCGAGGGCTGCCGCATCTCCCTCCTCCAGCGGTCGGCCCGGAAGCGGCACTTCGACCTCATGGCCCTGCCCCCGATAGCGGAGGAAGGCGGCGCGATGGGTCGTGCGCGCCGCGCCCGGCGCACCGGCGGCGACCACGCGCTCGGCCTCCGCCGCCATGTCCGCAAGGAGTGCCTCGATGGCGAGCGCGTCGAACGTCTCGAGCAGCGTGTAGCGGCTGCGCACGCGTTCGAACGAGACGGGTGCGGCCAGAAAGCCGATCGCCGAGCCCACGCCCGGGTTCGGCGGCACGAGGATGCGGCGGACACCCGCACGGCGGGCGACGCGGGTGGCATGAAGCGGGCCGTTGCCGCCGAAGGCGATCATGGTGCGCTGGCCGAGGTCCTTTCCGGACTCGACCGCATGCATCCGGCCCGCCGCCGCCATGCTCTCATCGACGATCTCGCTGACACCGAATGCCGCGGCCTCCACACCCAGCCCGAGCGGCGCACCAACACGCTCTCCGAGCGCTGCGGCGGCGCGGGCGCGGTCCACGGCAAGGCGTCCCTCGGCAAAATGCGCCGGGTCGATATAGCCGAGCGTCACATCCGCATCCGTGACCGTGGGCACCGTGCCGCCCCGGGCGAAGGCCGCGGGGCCCGGCTCGGCGCCTGCGCTTTCGGGCCCCACAGTGATCCGGCCGAGGCTGTCCGCTCCCGCGATCGAGCCGCCGCCGGCGCCGATCTCGATGAGCTCGACGACGGGTATCCGCACCGGCATGCCGCTGCCCTTGATGAAGCGCGCCGCGCGGGCGATCTCGAAGCTGCGCGCCGTTTGCGGCGTTGCGTCGTCGATAAGGCAGAGCTTGGCGGTGGTACCGCCCATGTCGAAGCTGAGGACCGCGTCCAGCCCTGCCGCCCGCGCGGCCTCCGCCGCCAGGATCGCGCCGCCGCAGGGGCCGCTCTCCACCAGCCGGATGGGCAGGCGCCGCGCCGTCTCCACCGTGGTCATACCGCCGCCGGAGGTCATGATCATGATCGGACAGGTCAGCCCCTCCGCGGCGAACCGCGCCTCGAAGTCGGCGAGGTAGGCATCCATCAGCGGCTGCACATAGGCGTTGGCGAGGGTGGTGCAGAGTCGCTCGAACTCCCGAGCCTCGGGGCTTACCGCCGAGGAGAGCGAGAGGCTGAGACCGGGCCGTGCCGCCGCGAGGTACTCGGCCAACCGCTCTTCATGGGCGGGGTTCGCATAGGCGTGGAGGAGACAGATGGCGATCGCCTCAGCCCCCGATGCATCGATGGCCGCGACGAGTTCGGGGAGCGCCTCCTCCGCCAGCGGGCGCAGCACGCGACCCTCCACGCTCATGCGCTCGGGTACGGCGAACGCCCGGGCGCGGGGGACGATCAGGTCTGGCTTCTCGATATCGATGTCGTACTGCGCGTAGCGGCGCTCGTAGGCGATCTCCAGGATGTCGCGGAAGCCTTCGGTGGTGACCGTTGCCACGCATGCCCCGCGGCGTTCGATCAGCGCGTTGGTGGCGAGGGTGGTGCCATGCACGAAGCCGGAGACGGCGTTCCAGCCGAGGCCGAGGCTGGCGAGCACCTCACGCGCGCCGGTCAGCGCGCCTTCTGCAGGTGCCGAGGTGGTTGGTGTCTTGGCGGTGGCGACGACGGTGCCGGCGCCGTCCACCGCGGCGACATCGGTGAAGGTGCCGCCGATATCGACGGCCATGCGCAACGCGGTGCTTCTATTCATGTGTGCTGCCAGTCTCGCCCGTGCGCGGGCCACCAAACAGGGGCGCGCTCACGCATCGCCCGTCGCTTCAGGGGCCGTGGCCCCGGATGACGGGCTATCGGGTGACGAGATCGGCGCCCGTGGCGCGACGGCCCGACCGACGGTCGGCAACCTGATGGTCGCGATGGAGAGAGGGCGTTCTCATGGGCTCCGAGTGGGCGCCTCGCAGCCGGGGCTGTCAAGCATGGAATGGGGCCGCCCTGCAGTGAGCGGCCCCGGCCTGAGGATCAGGCGAAGACCAGCACGCCCTCATCGGTCGTGTCCGAAGTGCTGGCGATGAACTCGTCGCTCTCGGAGAAGGCGAGGAGCAGGTCGCTCGGGTCGCGGTCGCCCTGCGCGAGCACGCCCGTCCAGAAGGCGAGGCCCTCGTCATCCGCTGTCCGGCCGAGCACGGTGCCGTAGAGCGCCTGGACATATTCGGAATGCGTGGGCGCGTCGCCGAAGAGATCGGCAAACTCATCGGAGTTGATGAACGCATCCGCCACGACGCCGAGCCCTTCGGACGCAGCGACGCCGGTCCAGAAGCTCGCGCCCGCGGCATCCGCATCCCGACCGAGGCCCGCGCTGTAGAGCCGGAAGACGGCGGCGGCGAGGTCGCTCGTGTCGGCCGTAAGCGTCGCGTCGGAGAACTGGAAGGTCTCGACGTTGGTCAGGGTCACCACCTGCTCGCCGAGCGTCACGACGAAGCCGTTCTCCGTGTAGTCGATCGCAGCCGCGGCCAGGGGCGCCGCGAAGACGGCCGTGTCGGTGCCGTCGCCGCCGTCAACCTCGGTCGTGTCGTCCCCCACCTCGATGATGTCGTTGCTGCCGGTGTCGATGGCGCTCACATCGAGCGGCAGGAGCACGCCATCGATGGCCTGCACGATACCGTTGGCGGCGACGATGTCGGAGGCTGCATCGATGAAGAGCGGATCGGCGACGCCCGGGGAGAGATCCGTGAGGCTGTCACCATCCGTCACCGGGCCCGCGCCGTTGGTGGCTGTGGCAAGCGAGGTTAGCGCCGGCCCGTCGGCAAGCTCGACACGGCTGAAGCTGCCGTCGATCACGTGGTAGAGCAGAATCTCGGTCAGGAGCGGGATCGGGTCGCCATTCGGGTCCAGCGCCGTGAGGGTGGCCACGATATCGCCGAAGGCCGCTTCCTCGGTGGTCGCAGTCGAGCCGAGGGCCTGTGCGAGGGCGATAAAGGCCGCGTCGGTCGGTGCGAAGACGGTGAAATCCGCTTCCGGATCGGCAAGCGCATCGACGAGCCCTGCTGCCGAGACGGCCGCGAGCAGCATGTCGAAGTCGCCGTTGTTGTCGTCGAACCCCGCGCCGGAGGCGGCGACGATATCGGCGATGGTGCTCTCGGGTGTCGGGCTGTCGAGGTCGAAGGGCAGCAGCACGCCGTCGATCACCTGCACCGTGCCGTTGGCGGCCTGGATGTCGGTCAACCCCTCGACGAAAGCCGGGTTACCAGCCTCAGGGTCTGCATCGATGATGCCGGCTTCGGAAGGGATCAGCTGCGTACCGTCGGTTGCGGCCGTGGCGATCGAGGGCGCGGCGATCAGTGCGTCGACGTTCTGCGCGCCCGGCGCCACGTGATAGAGCAGAACTTCCGTGAGGAGCGGGATCGGATCACCATCCTCCGAGAGGGCGGCGAGCGCGCCGGCGATGGCCGCGAACACAGCGTCCTCGTCTGCCGGGTCGCCCGTATAGCCGAGATCGGCGGCGAGGGCGGCGAAGGCGGCGTTGGTCGGCGCGAACACGGTAAAGTCGGCAGCCGGATCGGCGACGACACCGACAAGCCCGGCAGCGTCGAGCGCGGTCACGAGGATCGAGAGGTCGGGCGTGGCCAGCGCGATATCTGCGATGGTTTGCGCTTCGGGTTCCATGATTGCTCCTTCCGGTTGGGCGGGCGCCGTTACAATGGCACCTTTTGTGGGAAAAATTCCAACGCAATGGGAGCTAGAGTTTGTGGGAAATTTGTCCACGCCGAATCGGCGCGTTTCTGCAAAGGTTTCGATCTGCGATCTTCTTAGCGGGTAGAGCGGGCGCCGGGCGCGGTGCCGAGGTCCAGGCCGGCGGGAAGGGCGGCGCGCCGCGCGTCGACACCCTCCGGCAGCGGGAGGGCAAGATCCACGGCAAAGTCACCGGTGTAGGGGCCTTCGAAGAGGGCCCGCCCGTCGGCAAAGGGCGCAAGCTGCGCCTCCGGATCGAAGCTGTGCCCGAGACCCGAAAGCGCGAAACCTGGCGCCTTGGACACGGGCTCGAGATACCCTTCGACCGATAGCTGCTCGAGCGGCCCTGCGGCCCCGGTGAAGCGGCCCGGGGAAAGGGTGGCCGGCACCAGGCGCCCCTGCTCGAAGCGGCCGGTGGCGGTTACGAAGACGCCGGCTTCCGGAAGCACCGTCCCGGCCGCGTCCAGGCGCACGGCCTGAACCACGCCGCCCGGCATCAGCGTGCCCGACACCGCGTCCTCCCCCGCATCGGGCAGCGTGTCGATCCGCGATGCCACGACGACATCGCCCTGCCAGAGGCCGGAGACGGCGACGCGCTGCCCGATCACGGCCGGCGGGACAACGCCGGGCTCGAGCCGAACGGTGACACCGAGAACCTGCAGGCCGAGGCCATCGGACGCGACCGCTTCCACACGCCCGATCACCGGATGGGTGATGTGCACGCGCCGGGCCACGAGAGCGCCGTCAACAGTCGCCGCCTCCAGCGTCAGGCTCTGGCCGAGGGCCAGGGCATCCTGCGGACGGGGACCGAACGCGTCGGTCACGACCGTGTTGCCGTCGAGCTCAACGCGCTGTCCGTTGATGATGATCGAGCCGAAGGCGGTGACGATGCCGATGATCCCGGTGCCGCCGATGCCACCCTCCCGCGGCTTGCGGGGCTTGCGCGCGGCGACGGGATCCTCCGCGGTACACCCGGCAAGAACGCCCGTCAGCGACAGGCCGAGAGCGGTCGCGAGAAAGCCGCGACGGTCAATTGCGCTCATCGTCGTCACCCTCCAGGGTCGCCTTGTCCCGAGCCTCGGACGGCGCCGGCTCGGCCTCGTCGCCCTCATCCTCACGGTAGAAGAAGACGCCGAACCGGAAACGCTCCGTCGCCGTGTCGTCCTCAGCGTCCAGCTGCTGCTGAGCAAAGGCGAGGCGATTGAGCGTGCCGAGCGCTTCCGCGCCGAGCGCGCGGGCTGACGCCTCGATCGCGTCCACGGACGATCCGGTCAAGTGGTTGTAGAAAACCGCGCGCTCCATGAACGGAGGCCGCTCGCTCTCGGCCAGCAGGTTGTCCGTGGCAGCGGCAATATGGTCGCCCACGTTCTGGCCGAAGAAA
Organism: Pseudomonadota bacterium; assembly: GCA_038526025.1. Taxonomy (GTDB): domain Bacteria; phylum Pseudomonadota; class Alphaproteobacteria; order Rhodobacterales; family Rhodobacteraceae; genus Thermohalobaculum. Next base: position 4,022 of record JBCBHB010000015.1, on the reverse strand, counting down.
TGAACCTTCTGGCCGAGCTCGGCAGGCCCCACGAGCGCATCCGTCTCGAGCGCGACGGTGCCGTCCGCGTCCACGCGCACCAGCTTCTGCTCGACCAGCGCATCGAGCAGCGTGCGCGGCCGCGTGTCCCGGCTCGTGGCGAGGGCCAGCGCCTCGAAGCTTGGGCCCGTCTCGGCCTGGCGCGGGAGCGGCAGGGGCCGACCCTCGTCGTCCGTGGTCTCCGGATCGGCGAGCCAGCGGCCGACGAGGTTGGTGATGGCGGCCATGCGCAGGCGCGCGGAGGACTGGTCGTCGTAGCCCGCCTCGCGAATGGTGCGGATATCCTTCCGGTGCACGCCTGTGAGGAGGTGGATGCGGCTGTCGGTGATCCGCTTCTCGTCGAGCGAAAATTCGGTCTCGGCGACCTCGACATAGAGCTCTTTCAGAATGCGATACACAGCCGGCACGGTGACACCATGGGCTATAAGCGCCTTCACGAGGGGGCGCAGCAGTCCCTTCAGGACTTTCGCGAAGATCTCGGTCTTGGTGGTCGGCGCATCACTCGGCATGCGCGGCAATGTCTATCCTCGTGAGAAAAAAGTCCACGGCCCAGCGACACTGCAACGCAGCGAAGCGACACGTGCCGATATCTCCACGCCTCGAACGGCGCCTCAGGGCGCGCCCAGCGCCCTGAGCACATCGGCGCTCGAGACCACGGTGGCGACATTCTGCATGGCATAGTCGATCGAGGCGCGGTGCCAGTCCGCATTCATCGTGGAGCATGCGTCCTCGGGCACGATGATCCGGAAGCCCTTGTCCGCCCCCGTGCGCGCCGTGTGCTCCACCGACATGTTGGTCCAGGCACCGGCGTTGAGGATCGTGTCGATCCCGCCATGGCGGAGGTAGCTTTCGAGCCGGCTCGTCTCCCACGCGCTCATCGACATCTTCTCGACAACGAGGTCGCCCGGCGCCGGTTCGAGCCCGGCCGCGGGCTGCACGCCCCAGGTACCCCGGACGAGCGCGTTCTCGCCCTTGAGGCCCTGGAAGAGCGGCGCGTGCTGGGCGAGTTTCGGGTGCCCCGGCTCGCACACCATCCAGACATGGATGACCGTGACACCGGCGCGCCGGCAGGCCTCCGCCAGGCGCCGCGCGTTCTCGACCACGTTCTGCTGGCGCGCATGGTCCGGCGAGCCTGTTGAGGCGAAGGCGCCGCCTTCGATCATCACGTCGTTCTGCAGGTCCTGCAGGATGAGCGCGGTGCGCGCGGGCTGGATCGACAGAGGCGGTCCCGCGACCGATGGCGAGGCCGCAGCGGCGCTACGTGTGGCGCTGGGCTGAGGGGCCGGGCGGGCGTGCATGAAGGGCTCGATCCGCCCGCGCGTCCGCAGATTGACCGAGTAGAGCGATGTGCAGGCGGTAATGTAGAGTGTCTGCCAGTCGTCCCCGCCCCAATGGAAGTTCGCCGCCTTCTCGGGCGTGAGGATCTCGCCGAGCTTGATGCCGTGGAAGTCGTAGACCCAGATGCCGCCCGGCGCAGTGACGTAGAGATTGCCGTCCACATCCGCCTTCATGCCGTCCGGCATGCCGTCGCGCAGGCTCTCCGAGATGCCGGACGCGAAGATGCGGCCGTTGGTGAGCGTCCCGTCCGGCACCACGTCGAACATGCGGATGTTCATCTGCTCGCTGTCGTTCACCCACATCCAGCGCTCGCAGGGGCTGAAGCAGAGGCCATTGGGCTGGGTGAACATGTAGCGGTCCGACACGAGCTGCGGCTCGTCTCCCGGCCGGTGGCCGGGGGGCAGGCGGAAGACACCGCGAAAGCCCTGCTCCAGCGGGCGCGGCACGCCGAAATGCTCCATCCGGCCATAGGTCGGGTCGGTGAAGTAGACGCTGCCATCCTTGCCCACGACGATGTCGTTGGGGGAGTTGAGCTCGCGGCCCTCGAAATGCGTGCACAGTACCTCGCGCGTGCCATCGGGCCGGATGCGGACGACGGACGAGGTGGCGTGTTCGCAGACCAGCAGGTTGTGGTCCGCGTCGTAGGTCATCCCGTTGCCCTTGTTCGCCGGGCGCTGGACCTCCTCGACGCGGCCGTCCTGAAAACGGCGGCGCACGTCTCCGGGGATATCGGAGAAGAGCAGATGCCGCTCGGTCGGGTGCCAGATGGGGCCTTCAGTGAAGACGAAGCCCGTGCCCAGCCGATGGACGGGCGCATAGGGGTCGATAAGCTGCGTGAAGCGCGTGTCGACGACTGTGTGGCTCATGACCGCCCTCCCCGGGCGGCAGCGCCCACTGTCAGTTTGTCGGCGCGCGCGCGGCCCGCGCCGCATGGGCCGCAAAGGCGGGCGCCAGCGTCTCGCGGGTGTTCGGGCCTTCCAGCACCCGACGTACCCGGCCCCGGCCGTCGACGAGCAGCAGCGTCACGTGCCGCGCATGGTGGCGATTGGCATAGGCCCGCCCTTCCGCCGTGCGGATGTTGGCCACGACATAGTCCAGCGCTTCGGGTTCCATCTCCGAAAGCGCGGCACGCGCCTCGCGCTGAAGCGCGATGCACATGGTGCAGTTCGGGTCGTGGATCTGAACCACCGTGGGCCGCCCGGTGCCGATGCGCGAGAGGTCGTGCTCCGCAATGGTTGCCATGACCGACGATACGGTGAGATAGCCGACACCGCCGAGGGCCACCGCCGCCACGCCGCCGATCTTCATCCAGCCAAGCAGCGCGCGGCGATCCATTTTCGCCGCCTGCCGTGGCGCCGGCGCGGCCTTCGCGGCGCGCTTCTTCGGCTTTGCTTTGCCGGCCTTCCTCATCGCTCACCGCCCATGGCTGCTGACCCTTGGGCAGAGGATCTCGCGCCGCCCCGATCACGGGCAAGTCACGAGACCGTGTGGACGCCGCCGGCGCAGGTGTCACGCCGGGAACCACTGCCGGGAGGGCAGCGTCTCCGTCATCGGCCCCGGCACGGTCATGCCAAGGCGGCCGACGACCTGGCCGTGCTGGATCTTGGCCGGGCGGTCGTGGATGGGCAGGAGGAAGGTGTAGTTGTTGAGAAGCTTCTTGATCTGCGCCTTCTCCTCGCGCTTCGCACCGGCATGGTTTCCGGTGACCCGCGGCTCCATGTAGTTGTTGGTCATCACGTGGTTCACGATCTGGTCGTTGAAGTCGTAGATCACGTCGCCGCAGATGCAGGCGATGCCCTCCGCGGTCTCGACCATCACGTTCATCGAGCCTTCGGTGTGCGCCCCCGCGGCCTCGCACCAGACACCGGGGATGATCTCCTCGGCGCCCGAGATCTCGAGGTCGAGGAAGCGCATGGCCTCCGGCTCGTAGATCCGCTCCACGAGGTGCATGATGTCCGGCTTCGGGTATTGCGGGTACATGATCCCGCTCACGCTGAACTCCATCTCGCGGCGGTTGATCACCACGGTGGTGTTCATGGGGAACTTGTCGTCCTTGCCCGCATGGTCGATGTGCAGATGGGTGTGCAGGATGTAGCGGATGTCGCCGAGCTTGAGGCCATGCTTGGCGAGCTGGTTCTCGATCATGTTGTCGTGGAACTGGAGGCCGCGCATGCCGAGGCTCTCCATAATCGCGTTGTCACGGTACCCGGTGTCGACGAGCACCGGGTAGGTGCCGCCGAGGATGAGGAAGCCGTAGACCGGCACGCGCCGCACCCGCCCGCATTCATGGCCAAGCACGAGGAAGCTCGTCTCCAGCTCGATATCGCCGTAGTCCAGAACGTGGATCGTGAGTGCCATGGTACTCTCCCTCGTGCAGGGGCGCGGCGGCCCCGTTGTTTCAGAGCCGGTAGACCCGGGCTGCGGTGTCGTTGAAGATTGCGTCCTGCTGCTTGGGCGGCAGGCCGGCGGCGCCTTCGCGGAAGGCGGCGATGAGGTCGGCGTAGGTCGTCCAGATCTTCTCGATCGGGAAGTTCGAGCCAAAGAGGCAGCGCTTGGCGCCGAAGAGCTTCACGGCGGTGCCGATCATCTCCGCGATATGCGCGGGGTCGTTCCGATGAAGGAACGTGCCGAAGCCCGAGAGCTTG
>JBCBHB010000014.1:0-12099 GCA_038526025.1 Pseudomonadota bacterium | reverse complement strand
CGGGACGGGCGGATGATCCGCATTTGCATGCGCGAGGCGGCCCTCACCCGGCATCACCTGCGAAGCATTCGTCCTGTCCAGCATCATCGTCTCCCGGAATTCACATGGCTGCGCTGCAAGATAGCCATCCCGCGGGGCCAATCAAATTTCGACCTTGCGACTTTTGAGCGCTTTCTGCGCACGGCTCAGCGGCCGGGCAGGCCGGGGGCGAGAGCGGGGAAGCGGACGAGGCGCATCACACCCTGCGGCTCGCCCCCACCCAGCACCGGCGAGCGGTGGAGTTCGTTGACCGTCAGGTAGATCTGCCCGTCGGGTCCGAAGGCGAAACCGTCCGGCCAGGAGAGATCGGACTGGCGGTAGAGCGTGAAGTAGCGGCCATCCGCGGTGGTGACGCCGACCTGATCGTCGTTCACGGAGGTGATGTAGACGTTGCCGGCGCTGTCGACCGTGGAGCCGTCGGAGGGCGGCTTCGGGCCATGGACCGCGATGCGCGCGGCCAGCGCCACGTCGTCGAGGCTTTCGTCGAGCAGGTCCCGCGTGGCGATGCGGTAGATCTTGGTGCCGTTCATGGCGCCGAAATAGAGCGTTGCGTCGTCCGGGCTGAGGGCGATGGGGTTCACGCCGATCCGCGCCGGCGCGCCGCCGAGGGCAAGCACGCGGTCATCGACCTTGAGATTGATGTCCTCTGGCGCAGTGAAACGCGAGCCCGCGAGCACACGCCGCGCGCGCCCAGTCTCAAGATCGACCACGATGAGTGCGGCGCTCTCGGGCGCCGCGGGGTCGGCGATGTAGACGGCATTGTGGGTGAGGTCGACCGCGAGATCGTTGACGAAGCTCTCGGGCACCGTGGCGGGGGCCGGCAGCGGGATAACGCGGTGGAGGCGTTCGGCGTCCGTGTTCCAGGCGACGAGCTTGGGCGCATGCCCCTCCCCGCCCACATCGAGCATCCAGAGCCTGCCGCGCCGGTCCGCCACGATCCCCAGAACGCTGGAGAGCCCGGGGCCCGTACCTTCGGGGGCGCCGGCCCAGGCGTCGCTCGGATAAGGCACGGTACTGCCATCCGCCTTCAGTTCCACCACGCGATGGCGTGCACCCCAGAACTGGTGGAGGCTGAGAAAGATGCGGCCCCCGGGCGTGATGGCGGCATTGCCCGGCGGTGTATCGGCATCGAAGGTCGCCACTGTCTCGAGGGGCCCGGCAGGTCCGTCGGCGGCGGCGGGCGAGAACGGGGCGGCGAGCAGCAGGGTGACGAGCATGAGGGCGTGAGTGCGCATCGGGGCCTCCTTCGCGTGGGGTGCTCCAGCGCGAGATAGGCCCGATCCTGCAACCGCCACCCCGGTGGCGATCACAGAATGCGGCACTGCACCCTTAGGGCAGGCGTCAGGCGTCAGGCGTCGAGCATCTCCGCCACACGGCCGAGCGACTGCTCCCAGCCTTCGCGGAAGGCCTCGGGCGTGTAGAGAATGCGGCGATGGTTCACGGTAACCAGGCAACCCTGTGCAGAAGGCGCGAAATCAACCTCCACCTCGGTCTCGTTGCCGAGTGTCCCGTCCGGCGCCTCATAGGTCCAGCTCATCAGGAGATGGCGGGCGGGCTCGATGGCCTGCACGGTGCCGAGGATCCTGAAGACCTCGCCTGCTGCGTTGCGGGCGCGTGCATGCCACTGGCCGCCCGCCTCGGCCTCGAACACCATGTCGATATTGGTCATGCCATCCTTGCCGAACCAGCGCATCAAGGCTTCCGGGTCCGTCCAGAGCGCGAAGACTCGCTCGGGGCTGGCCGCGATATCACGGCTGATCGTCACGTCCTTCGTATCGGGCATCACGGTCTCGGTCGTTATCGTCATGGGGGCTCTCCTCGGCCATTTCCTGGATCCGATCGAGCGCCTCTTCCCAGAAGCCGCGATAATCCGAGAGCCAGTCGTCGAGCGGGCGCAGACCCGCCGGTTCGAGCTCACAGATCCGCTCGCGGCCGCGGGCACGGCGCCGGATCAGGCCCGCGCCCTCGAGTACTCCCAGATGCTTCGTCACGCCCGGCTGGCTGAGCGGCAAGCGCTCCACGAGCCGTCCCACGGTAAGCGGTTCGGCACGCAGCCAGGCAAGGATCTGCCGGCGGTTCGGGTCTGCCAACGCGGCGAAGACATCAGAGGGGTCGAGGGCGCGGTCCATGACCGTCATATAGCTCTCCACTCATATAACTTTCAAGTTATTTATTCCAGTCGGGCGCCTTCTCACCTGCGGGAAGCTCGACGGTGCCCAGCGCATCTGCCAGGCGCGTTCGAGCGCTGCCGGGACGCAGCGGCTTCGGCTGGTTCTCCGCAGGCGCCCAACCCGTCAAATAAACGAGCTCGATCTCGGCGCCGATGCGGCCATCTGACAGACGCTGCGTCTCCTCGTAGAGCTCGACGGCGCGCGTGAGGACCGCGCGGCGGGTGAAATGGCGCGGACGACCGGCGAGAGCACTTGTCTCTCCCATGGCGCGCAGGTCCCGCATGAGGTGCCAGCCGCTCTCGTAGCTCAGCGCCAGCCGCTCGCTATCGGCCACGGGCATGGCAAACCCCGCGCGTTGCAGGAGCGCACCCAGCTCTCGGATCTCCCCCATCGGTGCGACGCGCGGACTGAGGCCGCCGGTGACCTCCGCCTCCGCGGTGGCGAGGGCGGCGCGCAGGGCAGCCAGGCTTTGCCCGCCAGCAAGGACCGCAAGCATCAAACCATCGGGCCGGAGCGCGAGGCGAAGCTGGACGAGATGACCCACAGGATCCTCGAGCCAGTGGAGAAGCCCGGCGGAGATCGCCAGCTCGGCTGCCCCTGGCGTGAATGGCAGCGTCTCGCCCTGCCAGTCCAAAACCACTGCGTGGGGCAGGCCACGGGCGGCGGCATGCAGCATTGAGGCGCTCGGGTCCGTCATCGCGAGGCCCGAACCGCTCGCCGCAACCGCCTTCGGAAGCGCGGGCGCAAGAGCCCCTGCCCCGGTGCCGGCGAGCACGGCCGTCTTGAAGCTCCGGTTCACGTCGCCCAACCGTTCTGCGAGACCCTCCGCCGCGCGGCGCATCAGGAAATCGCCCCCCCCAACGTAGCCGAGGCGCATCGCCCGCTCACGCGCTGCGATCAGGGCCTTTGCGTCGAAAAGCGTGGGTTTTCGTTGCGCGTCCATGGGCATCTCGGTGACACTTCGGGGCACGTCTCGCAAGGCGACGGAAGGGCGCGTTTGGGGTGAAGAGCGAGGAAGCGGTGGCCGAAGATGGTGCAGCGGGCCAAGCCTGGCCCGTGCGCACGGCGATGCGGCGCGCAGGGCATGGCGCCCGCGATTTGCTGTTTCCGCCCGAATGCCCGGCCTGCGGGGCCGACACCGCCTCGGCCGACGGGCTTTGTGCCGCATGCTTTGCGGACTGCACGTTCATCGCCGGACCCGCATGCGCGCAGTGCGCCCGGCCCGAGCCGCGCCTGCCAGCACCCGACCCCGCCTTTCGATGCGACGATTGCCTTCACAGCGAACCGGCCTGGGACCGCGCGGCGGCAGTCGCCCTCTATGGCGGCACGGTCAGGCGTCTGATCCTTGGCCTCAAGCGCGGGGACCGGCTGGATACGGTGCCGCTCATGGCGGGCTGGATGCACCGGGCGGGCCGGTCGCTGCTGGCGGACGCGGACCTGATCGTCCCGGTGCCGCTTCACTGGACCCGGCGGCTGGCGCGGCGCTTCAACCAGTCGGCGGAGCTGGCGCGCGGTGTCGCTGCCATCGCCGCCGCGGAGGGACAGCGTGCGGTCTTCGCGCCAGGTGTCCTCAGGCGCGTGCGCCGAACGCCGAGCCAGGAAGGGCGGGACCGGGCGGCGCGGCGGGCGAACATGGCAGGCGCGATAGCGGCACGGCCCGGAGCGGCGAGGCGCCTTGAAGGTGCGAGAGTGGTGCTGGTGGACGACGTGATGACCTCGGGCGCGACGCTCAATGCGGCTGCAGGGGCTTTGCGTGGCGCCGGCGCACACCATGTTGACGCGCTTGTGATGGCACTGGCACGCGGTTGGGGAGACGCCTATCTGCCGGCCCTGTCCCGACGGGAAACGGCGGAGGCCAAGGCGCCTGACGGCCGCGAAGGAGAAGAACGATGAGCAGCAAGGCGAACGGCGTTGGCAGCGTCGAGATCTATTCCAGCCCGATGTGCCCCTACTGCATGATGGCCAAGCGTCTCCTCAAGCAGAAGGGCGTGGCCTTCAGCGAGATCAACGTGATGGGGAACAGGGCGGCCAAGGCCGAGATGATGCAGCGCGCCAACGGGCGTCACACGGTGCCGCAGATCTTCATCGACAACGTGCATGTGGGCGGCTGCGACGAGCTCTACGCGCTCGACGATGCGGGCAAGCTGGACCCGATGCTGAAGGGCGCGGCCTGAGCATGGCCGCCGGGGGAATGGAGAACGCCAGCAGCGGGGCTGCGATCCGTGCGGCACTCGTGCAGCTCAACGTGTCGGACGACCCCGCGGCGAACCTGCCGGTGACGGAGCGCTTTGTCCGTGACGCGGCGGCGGGCGGCGCGCAGCTGGTGATCACCCCGGAGGTTACGAACATCGTCTCCGCCAGCCGGCGCCACCAGGAAGCCGTGCTGGCGACCGAGGCCGAGGACGCAACGCTGGCGCGGCTGCGTGCCGTGGCGGCGGAGACGGGGATCTGGCTCGTCATCGGCAGCCTTGCGCTGAAGGAGCCCGAAGGCGCGGATACGCGCTTCGTGAACCGGCAGTTCGTGATCGGGCCGGATGGCACCATCCACGCCCGGTACGACAAGATCCACATGTTCGACGTGACCCTCGGCGGCACAGAGACCTATCGCGAGAGCGAGGGCTTCCGGCCCGGGACGCGAGCGGTGGTGGTCGACACGCCCTTTGCGCGACTGGGCATGGGGATCTGCTATGACATGCGCTTTCCGGCGCTCTTCCGCGCGCTTGCCGAGGCCGGAGCCGGCATCCTGCTCGCCCCGGCGGCTTTCACGGTGCCGACGGGCAAAGCGCATTGGGAGGTGCTGCTGCGGGCGCGGGCCATCGAGACCGGGAGCTTCATGCTGGCGGCGGCGCAGACCGGGCAACATGCTGCGTCGGAAGGGCTGTCGCGCGCGACCTGGGGCCATAGCCTTGCCGTGGCCCCCTGGGGCGAGGTGCTGGCAGATGGCGGGACCGAGCCCGGCGTGACCTTTGTGACGCTTGACCTCGCCGCCGTGGAGGGCGCCCGGGGACGGGTGCCGGCGCTGGCCAATGCCCGGCGTTTCGAGGCCCCTTCCACGCCCTGAGGCAAGCGGCATCCCGGCTGGTCGCCGGGATCGGTTGTTGCGGGAGCGCCAGGCGGCCGGCCGAGCGGCCACGGGGACCGCCGGGGCGAAGTTGTCAGTCGATCGTCAGCACGGCGCCGGGGTTGAGGATGCCGTTCGGATCGAGCGCCGCCTTGATCGCCCGCATGGCCGCAAGCTTGGCGGGATCCTGCCTTTCGGCAAGTTCACGCGCCTTGACGCGGCCGATGCCGTGCTCCGCTGCGATGGAGCCGCCGAGGGCAAGGGCTGTGTCGTGCACCGCGGCGCTCGCCTCGGCGCCTTCGGCGCGCCAGTCCGCCGCCCTGGCACCCTCGGGGGGGAAGAGATTGTAGTGCAGGTTCCCGTCGCCCACATGGCCGAAGCAGTTGACGCGAAGCCGGGGAGCGATGCGCGCGACCTCGGCCGCTGCGGCCTCGATGAAGCGGGGGATATCGGAGAGCGGAACCGACACGTCGTGGCTGGCCACCGCCCCGACTTTCCGGTTCGCCTCCGGGATCGTCTCGCGCGTCCACCAGAGCTCGGTGCGCTGCGTCTCGGAACTGGCGATCACGCCGTCGAGCACGAGACCTTCTTCCATCAACGCCGCCATGGCGGCCTCCGCCCGCGGCTCGAGGCCACCTTCCCTGGGGCCAGTTGCTTCGAGGAGCACGCGCCAGGCGGGATGGCCGGGCAACGGATCCCGCCATGCCGGGAAATGCGCCTCGATGAAGGCGGGGCCTTGCGCGGCGATGAGCTCGAAGGCCGTGAGACCGTCACCAAGACGATCGCGCAGCGCGTGGAGGAGCGTGACGGCGGCCGCCGCCTCCGGAATGGCGAGCATTGCAGTGAGACGTTCGCCGGGCGCGGGGAAGAGCTTCAGCACGGCCGCGGTGATGATGCCGAGGGTGCCCTCGGAGCCCACGAGCAGACCGCGGAGATCATAGCCCATATTGTCCTTGCGCAAGCGCTTCAGCCCATGATGGACCGTGCCATCCGCCATCACCGCCTCGACCCCGAGGACGAGCTCGCGGGCATTGCCATAGCGCAGCACGCCGACACCGCCGGCATTGGTGGCGAGGTTACCGCCGATACAGCAGGAGCCCTGGCTTGCCATAGCCAGCGGGAAGAGCCGCCCGGCGGCTGCAGCGGCCTGCTGGACCGCCTCGAGCGTCACGCCGGCCTCCGCGACCAGCGCCCCGTCATCGGGCGCGATGTCGCGGATCCGGTCGAGCCGCTCGAGGCTGAGCAGCACGGGGGACGGCAAGGCATCCGCCACGTCCTCGGGTGCCGTGAAGATCTGCCCGCCGACGAGGCCCGTGCCCCCGGAGATGGGGATGACGGGGATGCGCCGCGCGTTGAGATGCGCGATCATCGCCGCCACTTCCTCGGTCGAACGCGGCCGGAGGAGGGCTGCGGCACGCCCCTGCAGCCTGTCCCGCGGCTCGCGAAGATAGGGCGCAATCCGGTCGGCTCCTTCCGCGCCATCCGGGCGGACCACGCCGGTCGCGTCGGTCAGGGCGGCGAGCGCATCGAGATCCGCGGACGCAGCGGCGTTGAGCGCGGATGCGGGGCGTGGCGGGGCGGCGGCGTTGAGGTCATCGGCCATGGGCGGAGAGTATGTCATGCCGCACGGGTTCTGCCAGCCAAGGCGACCGGCATTTCCTGAACCGCCACGCGCGGACGACCCGTTGCCTCTTCTCACGACGCTTCAAGCGTCCGTCAGGCAGGCTTTCCCGCGATGGGGCGCCGAGCGATGTTTGACCTGCGCGACATCGACGGGAGCCCGCCATGCCGACAGCCGTAGCCCTGACCCTGCCACCCGTGCTGGCCGTGCTGTTCGCCGTGGCGACGGCACTCGGGACCGGGATCAACATGACGCCGAAGACCGGGTGCACACCCGCCACCTGCGACGATCCGACGGCGCATGGTGGGGGACATGGCAACCCGCTCGTCCTCTCCGGCCCGGCGCGGAGCGATCGGGCGGTTGCGCCGCGGTGACGTCATCGAGCCCTAGCCGCGTGGTGCTGCCGCCCGAGCGAGCCGGTCGTTGATTGCCCGGCCAAGGCCGATGTCCGGGATCGGCGCGACAGCGATCGTGCCGCCGGCGCCCAGATCCGTGTCGAGCGCGCGGAGGCTGGCGAAGAGACGCCGGGCAGCCTCGTCGAGATCCGCTGCCTCGGAGAGGTTACGGGCGACTGTGCAGTCTGCCGCGGCTGCCGGATCGGCGCCGAAGCCCAGCCAGGCCTCGCCGGGCTCTGGCGCTGATGCGCCGAGACGCAGGCGCGCTCGGGGAGCGTAGTGGCTCGCCATCATGCCAGGTGCTTCCAACCCGCCCCGCGCTGCATCGCCATCGAGGGTCGCGGCTGGAAGGACAAGCGGCGCGCCCTCGGCGGCCGCGAGTACCTCGAGAGCCAGACCGCCGGGGCGGAGCAGACGGAGGGGAGCCCCCGCGGGACGCCCCGCGGCGACAATGGTCGATTCGAGACCAACAGGCGTTGGACCGCCGTCGAGAACAGCCGCAATCCGCCCGCCAAGCCCGGTCTCCGGATCGAGAACATGACGCGCCTCGGTGGGGCTGACACGGCCGGACGGGTTCGCCGAGGGGGCGGCCACCGGGCAGCCGGCCTCTGCAAGGAGGGCGAGGGCCACGGGGCTCGCCGGCACCCGCAGCCCAACCGTCGACCGACCGGCTGTAATGGCGGGCGCGAGCGCCGAGCCTTCGCGGAGCGGGACGACAAGAGTGAGCGGCCCCGGCCAGAAGCGCTCCGCCAGCCGGCGCAGGCTGGCATCGAACTCCCCGAAGGTCTCCGCCACGGCGAGATCCGGCACATGCACGATGAGCGGATTGGTCGAAGGGCGGCCCTTGGCGCGGTAGATGCCGGCGACCGCATCGGCCGACCGTGCATCCGCACCGAGACCGTAGACGGTCTCCGTCGGGAACGCGACGAGACGGCCCTCGGCGAGCAGCCGTGCAGCTTCCGCAATGCCTGCCGCATCGGCGGCGAGGTGGCGGGTGGTGTCATGTGGCGGCGATGCGGCAGCCATCACCTACGCCCGCGAAGCCCGGGAGAACACGCCACGACAGCTGGGCATGGCTGCGCCGATCCGTCCTGCCTGAGGGCTCTAGCTATCGTATGCGTCAACCGCTATCTCCGGCCAAACTCTCCGGAGCAGGCTATACTGCCGCGCGCCCCCGCATGGCGAGGGCCCGGAGCCGCGTCGAAGAGCGCGGGCCATAACAAAGACCGATCCTGCGGAGGACCCCTATGAGCTACCAGGCCCCCGTCGCCGAGATGCGGCGCCTTGCGCGTCTCCTCGGCCATGACCGCCTTGCCGCAACCGAGCGCTATGCCGAAGCGACCTCGGAGACGCGCGATGCGATCCTGACAGAGGCGGCGAAGATGGCGGAAGAGGTCCTCGCGCCGCTGAACCGCAGCGCCGACCTCGAAGGCGCTCGGCTCGAGAACGGCGTTATCCGCACGTCCCCGGGCTTTCACGAGGGGTATCGGGCGATCGCGGAGGGAGGCTGGGTCGGGCTCAGCGCCGATCCGGAACATGGTGGCATGGGCCTGCCGCGATCGCTCGGCGTGATGGTCAATGAAATGATGGCGTCGGCCTGCCTCTCGCTCTCGCTTTGCCCGCTCCTCAGCGGCGGCCAGATCGAGGCGCTGGAAGCGCACGGCTCAGCCGCGTTGAAGGCGCTCTACCTGCCGAAGCTCACCTCGGGCGCGTGGACGGGGACGATGAACCTGACCGAGCCGCAGGCGGGGAGCGATGTGGGCGCGCTCCGCTCGAAGGCCGAACCGGCGGGCGATGGCAGCTACAGGGTTTCGGGCCAGAAGATCTGGATCAGCTGGGGCGACCACGACTTCGCGGAGAACGTGGTGCATCTGGTGCTGGCCCGCCTGCCGGATGCTCCCCGGGGGTCGCGCGGGGTCAGCCTCTTCCTCGTGCCGAAGAGGTTGCCGGACGAGGACGGCCGCCCGGGCGTGGCCAACAGCCTCTCGGTGGTGAGCCTCGAGCACAAGATGGGTCTTCACGGCTCGCCCACCTGCGTGATGGCCTTCGAGGAGGCGAAGGGCTGGCTTGTGGGCGAGGAGAACAAGGGCCTCGCCTGCATGTTCACCATGATGAACAATGCCCGCCTCAATGTCGGCATCGAGGGCGTGGCGATCGCCGAGATGGCGACGCAGGCGACACTCGCCTGGGCCATGGAGCGCGTGCAGGGGCGCACGGCGGACGGCTCGGCAACCATCGTGGGCCACGCGGATGTGCGGCGGATGCTGATGACGATGAAGGCGTTGACGCGGGCGGCGCGGGCCATCTGTTACGACTGCGCCTTCTCGCTCGATATGGCGCAGGCCGGTGAGGACGAAGCGACGCGAGAGAAGCACGCGCGCCGGGGGGCGTTCCTCACCCCCATCGCCAAGGCCTACGGGACGGATACGGGCATTGAGGTCTCGAACCTGGCCGTGCAGGTGCATGGCGGCGCCGGGTATGCCGAGGACACCGGGATTGCGCAGTACTTCAGGGATGTGCGCATCACGGCGATCTACGAGGGCACGAACGGCGTGCAGGCCATGGACCTCGTGGGCCGCAAGCTTGCTGGCGATGGCGGGGCCACGGCGCTGGCGCTCCTTTCGGAAGCCCGGGGCACGGCCGACCGCTCCGCCGGCAACGAACCGGTACTCGCGGCAGCCCTGGTCCGCGCCGTGATCGAGGCCGAGGCGGTGACCCAGCACCTGGCGATGGCCGACGAGACGACGCGCGGGGCTGCGGCGACGCCTTATCTCCGTCTCCTGGCGCTAGTGCTGGGCGGCGCGTCGTTGCTGCGGGCCGCCACCGAAGGCGGTGCCGATGCGGCTGAGGCGGAAGAGGCACGCGCGCTGGCGGCGTTTCACATCCTCCAGCTCCTGCCGATGGCACATGCCCACGCCGCCGCGGCGAAAGCCGACAAAGACGCGCTCTACACCATCGACGCGACGCGGCTGGCGGCAACGGTCTGAGAAGCGGCGTCCGTTCGGATCCGCAACCTGCACGCCTGACCGCTTGCCTCGGCGCCCCCGGCGCCGCAGGTGCTCATCATCGAGAACGGGGGCGAGTGATGGGCGAAGCTGGAATGCGACGAGAGGCGGCGGCCGAGGCGGCGCCTTGGGCCGGTCGAGCGACAGCGCAGCTGCCTCCCATCGCCATGGCGTACCCCGATCCGCCGGCGCCGGGCGCGGCAATCGAGGTCGCCGAGGGGATCCTCTGGGCCCGCCTGCCGCTGCCCATGAAGCTCGACCATGTGAACATCTACGCCCTCGATGACGGGGCGAGCTGGACGCTGGTGGACACAGGCCTGCATTGGGCGCGCGGACGGGCGGCGCTCGATGCGCTGCTCGCCGGTCCGCTGGGCGGAAAGCCCGTTGGGCGGGTCCTGCTCACGCATCACCACCCGGATCATATCGGTATGGCCGGGTTGCTGGCTGCGCGCGGCGCGAGCGTGGTGGCGAGCCGCGTTGCCTGGCTCACGGGCAGGATGCTGACCCTGGACCCGCAGGACCGTCCGAACGCCGAGCAGGTGGCCTTCCGTCGCCGGGCGGGTGTCACCGGGGCGGCGCTCGACGCCTATGCAGCCGAGCGGCCGTTCAACTTCGCCGACTGCGTGACACCGATCCCCCTGGGCTTCCACGCCATCGACGAAGGAGAGACGCTGACGGCTGCGGGGCGGCAATGGACCGTGCGGCTCGGCGAAGGGCATGCGCCGGCTCATGTGACGCTATGGTCCGAGGACGGCGCGGTGGTGCTGGCGGGGGACCAGATCCTCTCCTCGATCTCCCCGAATATCGGCGTCTACCCGACCGAGCCGGATGCCGACCCGCTGGGCGGCTGGCTCGAGAGCTGTCGGCGCTTCGAAGAAGTGCTGGGGCGCAGCGATACCGACCCGCTCGTCCTCCCTGGCCACCACCTGCCCTTCCGGGGCGCACAGCGCCGGCTGCGGCAGCTGATCGAGAACCACGAACACGCCCTGGACCGCGTGCTGGCCGCCCTTGCGAAAGCGCCCTGCCCCGCTGCGGGGCTCTTCGAGCCGCTCTTCCGCCGCCCGATCGCGGGCAGCGAGTTCGGGCTCGCGCTGGTGGAGGCGGTGGCCCATGTGAACCATCTCCACCGCCGCGGTGCCGTCACGCCCGAAGACCGTCGCGACGGCACGCGCGCCTGGCATCCGCGCCGAGGCGGCTAGACGCAAGGCCTCGACCGATCTGAGGGCGATACGCCCGCGCCCACCCGCGTCAGCTTTGGCCGCAATCCATGAATGCTCGACGAAGATCGCCGGATCGGTTCGAAGATCGAACCGAGATGCCGCACCGCCCGACTATTCCGCCCAGCGCGCCACCGCCGCATCATCCGCTTCGCGCGCATCGACCCAGACCGCGCCTTCAGGTCCGCTCTCCTTCTTCCAGAAGGGCGCGCGGGTCTTGAGGTAGTCCATGAGGAACGCCGCCGCCTCGAACGCGGCCTGGCGGTGGCGGCTGGCCGCAAGGACGAGGACGATCTGGTCGCCGGGCGCGAGGGGCCCATGGCGGTGGATGACGCGGACGCCGTCGAGCGGCCAGCGCGCCTCCGCCTCCGCCACGATCTCGGCGAGCGCCTTCTCGGTCATGCCCGGCCAGTGCTCGAGCTCCATGGCTGCAATGACGCCCTGGCCGGTCATCTCCCGAACGAGCCCGGTGAAGCTTACGATAGCCCCGATGTTCAGGCTGCTGGCGGCAAGGCGTGCCTGCTCGGCGCCAAGGTCGAAATCCTCGCGCTGGACCGAGACCTTCGGGGGCGCGGCGGCGGCATCCATGC
>JBCBHB010000013.1:0-12292 GCA_038526025.1 Pseudomonadota bacterium | reverse complement strand
TTCGGCCGCAGCTTCGACTGGAACAGCCCGAATTGGAGCCGCGACAGCACCATCGACATCGGCCTGCCGATTTGGCCCATCAAGCTTGTGGTGCCCGTGATGCTCGCGCTCTTTGCCCTGCGCCTGATCCTACAGCTCTGGGCCTACACCAAGGCAATCCGCGAGAACCCGGTGGCCGCCGTTGCCGTGCCGAAGATCGAGAGCGCCGCCGAGCAGGCGGAGGCGGAGGCGGAGACCGTCTCCGGCGCCGATGAGGACGACACGCAGGACTGGCCGAAGGAAACCCGCGGATGACCCCGATCGACGTCTCCATCGTCCTCGCGGGCGTCCTCATTTTCCTGGTGGTCATCGGCGTGCGGGTGGCCTTCGCCACCGGCTTCATCGGCTTCCTCGGAATCCTTTTGATCTTTCTCGACCGCGGGCAGCCCTTCGACCGGGCCCTCCTCGTCACGCTGCAGATCGCCGGCCAGGTGCCGCATTCGAAGATGAGCATCTATGTGCTCGCGCTCATCCCGACCTTCATCCTGATCGGCTACCTCGCCTACTATGCCGGCCTCACGAAGGCGCTCTTCGAGGCCGCAAAGCGCTGGGTGGGCTGGCTGCCGGGGGGGCTCGGCGTCTCCACGGTCTTCGCCACCGCCGGCTTTGCCGCGGTGTCGGGCGCCTCGGTCGCCACCTCCGCCGTCTTCGCGCGCATCGCGATCCCCGAGATGCTCAAGCTCGGCTACGACAAACGCTTTGCCGCAGGGGTCGTCGCCGCCGGCGGAACGCTCGCCTCGCTTATCCCGCCATCGGCAATCCTGGTGATCTACGCCATCATCACCGAAAGCTCCGTGGGCCAGCTCCTGCTCGCGGGCTTTCTGCCGGGTTTCGTCTCCGCAATCATCTATGCCGGCCTCGTCATCGGCCTTGCCAAGATGCGCCCCGATCTCGGCCCGCCGGTCACCGGTTTCACCTGGAAGGAACGCTTCGAGAGCCTGCCGGGCGCGCTCCCCATCGTCTTCGTCGTCGTCATCATCATGGTCTGCATCTATGGCGGCGTCGGCACGCCGACCGAGGCGGGCGCTCTCGGTGCCTTCGTGGTGCTGATCATGGCCCTCGCCCGCGGCATGAGCTGGAAGAACCTCGCAGGGGCCCTCCTCGAGAGCGCCAAGCTCTCCGCGATGATCCTCACCATGATCTGGGGCGTGCTGATCTACGTCCGCTATCTCGGCTTCGCAGACCTGCCGGGCGCGTTTGCCGACTGGATCGGCGGGCTCGAGCAGCCGCCCATCGTGACCCTCCTCATGATCCTCGCGGCCTATGTGGTGCTGGGCATGTTCATGGACGCGATCGGCATGCTGATCCTCACCCTGCCCATCACCTTCCCGGCGGTGATCGCCCTCAATGGCGGCCCGAACGTGACGGCGGCCGAGAGCGCCCTGGGCATGACCGCCGATCAGGTCGCCATCTGGTTCGGCATCATCGTGGTGAAGATGGCGGAGCTCTGTCTCATCACACCACCCATAGGCCTGAACTGCTTCGTCGTCGCCGGTGTCGCCCGCGAGCGGCATGGCATCACGGTGCAGGACGTCTTCCGCGGCGCCTCCCCCTTCTTCATCGCCGATGTCGCCACGGTGGCGGTGCTCATCGCCTTCCCCGGTATCGTCCTCTTCCTGCCCAGCCTCCTCGACTAGGCGCATCGCTTCAGGCCGGCCAAAGGCGGCGCGGTCGGCGCCCGGAGGGCGCAGGCCGCGCGCAAAAAGCATCGCGCCCATCGGGCGCGATTCCGCTTGGGCCGAGCCTTCCATCATCGGCTGTGATGCGTTGGGCCTCATTCCATCGTTTGCGCCTACGCGCCGCAGGGCGCAGCCTCACCCCCAAACGGAAAGGAAGGCGCGTCATGTACACCATCACGATCGGGGACAAGGCTTACTCCAGCTGGTCGATGCGCGGTTGGCTGCTGCTGGAGGGCTTCGGGCTGCCGTTCGAGGAAGAATTCATCCCGATGTACTCGGACGCCTTCGACGCGATGCAAACCGAGCGCGCCCCCATGACCTCGGTCCCGCAGCTCTCCTGGAGCGAGGGGGACAGGAACGTGCGGATCTGGGACAGCATGGCCATCGCGGAGACCCTTGCGGAGCGGCACCCAGAAGCCGGTCATTGGCCGGCCGACCCCGCGATGCGCCGCCTCGCCCGCATGCTCTCGGCGCAGATGCACTCGGGCTTCGGCGGCCTTCGCGGTGCCGCACCCATGAACCTCCACCGCGAGAACAAGCCGCTACGGACCCCGCCGGAGACCCTCACATCCGACGTCGAGAAGCTCGAGGCGCTCTGGGCCTGGGCGCTCGAGACCTCCGGCGGCCCGTGGCTTGCCGGCACAACCTTCAGCGCCGCCGACGCCTTCTTCGCGCCCGTGGTGTTCAGGCTCACCGGCTACGGCCTCATGACCGAACGCTCGCAACCCTACTGCGAACGCCTCGCCAGCCACCCGGCCGTGATGCGGTGGCGGGCTGAAGCGCTCGCCGACCCCCGCCGGGTAGAGCGGTACGAGAGCATCGTCTGACTTTACGTAACGCTTAAACAGCCGCCCCGGGGGATGACAGCCCCGCGCCAAGCGGCTAATCGGGGTGGTGCGACAGGGGCGCCCGGGTTGCTTCCGGGCCGAGACGTACCCTTGGAACCTGATCCGGGTGATGCCGGCGGAGGGAGTCGCGTACGGCTTGCCGACGCCTCTCCTCCACAAGAACCTGCCCTTCACCGGGCCTGAGAGGAGGGAGAGCGTGAACCAGCTCACCACCAGTTCCGGCGGCGCCGGCTTCTCGCGCGCCGGCCTCGCCGCCGCTCTGGCCAGAATGCGCGCTGCCACGCCGCTGGTGCACAACATCACCAACTACGTCGCCATGAACTTTCAGGCGAACGTGCTGCTGGCGGCCGGCGCCTCGCCCGCCATGATCCACGCACGGGAAGAAGCGGCGGAGTTCGCCGCGATCGCCTCCGCTCTCACGATCAATATCGGCACACTGGAGCCCGCCTGGCTCGACGCAATGCTCTGGTCGGCGGAAGCTGCGCGCGATGCGGGAAGGCCATGGGTGCTCGATCCCGTCGCGGTCGGCGCCACACAGTACAGACGGCAAGCTGGGGGGGTCCTTCTCGCCCGCAGACCGCGCGCCATCAGGGCCAACGCATCGGAGATCATTGCACTCGCCGGCATCGGGCAACGCGGCGGCGAAGGCGGTGGCCGAGGCGTCGACGCGACCGACAGCATCGCCGCAGCGGAAGACGCAGCGCGCGATCTCGCCCGCCGCTCCGGCGCCGTTGTGGCCGTGACCGGTGCCGAGGACTTCGTGACCGATGGCGCCCGCGCGGTGCTGATCGACGGGGGCGACCCGATCATGCCAAAGGTTACCGCCATGGGCTGCAGCCTCAGCGGGCTCTGCGGAGCGTTCCTCGCAACATCGGACGACCCTTTCGAGGGGATCACCGCTGCCTGCGCGCTCTATGCCGTCGCAGGCGCCCGCGCGGGCCGTGCAGCGGCCGGCCCCGGGAGCTTCCAGATGTCGTTCCTCGATCAGCTGCACCTGATCTCGCCGGAAGAACTGGCCGAAGAAGCTGTGCTGATGTCCGCATGAGCCAGGCAGCGCACAGGAGCAAGCCTCTCGACCTCAGCCTCTATTTCGTGACCGACCCGAGGATGCCGGGAGAACGCGGGCTGCCCAGCGTGGTTGAAGCGGCGCTCCGCGGCGGCATCACGGCGCTCCAGCTTCGCGACAAGGAGGCCAGCGACGCGGACTATCTTGCCATGGCGAGGGCACTCGCTCCGCTCGCGCGAGCCTCTGGCATCCCCTTCCTGCTCAACGACCGCCCGCATCTCGTGGAGACCGCCGGCGCGGACGGCGTGCATGTCGGCCAGGAGGACCTGCCGGTTGCGGAGGCACGCAGACTGATCGGACCCGACCGCGTTCTCGGCCTGTCGGTGGAAACACCCGCCCTGGCGGCAGCGATCGATCCTGCCATAGTGGACTATGCGGGCATTGGCCCAGTCTCGCCGACGGCCACGAAGTCCGACCACAAGGCACCCATCGGGCTGGGTGGACTGCGAGAGGCGCACGCGCGCTGCCCGGTGCCAGCGGTCGCGATCGGTGGCATTGGCCCAGCGAACGCTGCAGATATCATGAAGTGCGGGGTTGACGGGATCGCCTTGGTGTCGGCCATTTGCAGTGCAGCAGACCCGGAACAGGCGGCGAGAACGCTCCTGCGCACGATAAGAGAAGCGACACGATGATCCCTAACATTCTCAGCATCGCTGGCTCCGATCCTTCCGGTGGCGCCGGTGTTCAGGCGGACCTGAAGGCCTTCGCGGCAAACGGCGCCCATGGCATGGCCGCGCTGACGGCACTCACCGCACAGAACACGCGGGAGGTGCGCGCGGTCCATCTCGTCCCGCCAGACTTTGTCCGCCAACAGATCGCAACGGTCTTCGACGATGTTCGCGTCGACGGCGTGAAGCTCGGCATGCTCGCCAATGCGGAGATCGCCGGTGCGGTGGCCGATGCGCTCGAGGCCGAGGAAGCAGCCGGGCGACGGCCGCCACTGGTGCTCGATCCGGTCATGGTTTCTTCGAGCGGCGCGCGCCTGCTGGACGAGGCCGCCGCGGATGTGATCGTCAACCGCCTGATGCCACGCGCCGATGTCGTCACCCCGAACCTCGCCGAGCTTGCGGTGCTCACGGGGCTGCCCAAGGCCACGAACCGCGACGAGATGGAGGCAGCCGCCGGCGTGCTGCGCGCAGCCGGGGCCACCGCCGTCTTCGCCAAGGGCGGCCACCTCACGGCAAGCGAAAGCCCCGACCTGCTCCTGACCGAGGACAGCATGCTCTGGTACGAGGGCGGGCGCGTGGTGACGCGCAACACCCACGGCACGGGCTGCAGCCTCGCCGCCAGCATGGCCGCCCATCTCGGTCATGGCCGCACCCTGAAGGCAGCGGCCGAGGCGGCGAAGCTCTACATCGCCGGCGCCATCAGCCGCGCCGATATGCTCGAGGTTGGCAGCGGCCACGGCCCTGTCCACCACTTCCACAAGCTCTGGAGCCACATGTGACCGACCCTCAGCGCCTCTTCCCGGCCCTCCGCGCGGCGGAGATCGAGAGCTGGGAGGCCTATGTTCGCCATCCCTTCACCGAGGCGCTGGGCGCGGGCACGCTGCCGCGCGAGAGCTACCTGCGCTACCTGCGCCAGGACTATGTCTTCCTCATCCACTTCTCCCGGGCCTGGGCGCTGGCCGTCGCGAAGTCGGACAGGATCGACGAGATGCGGGCGATGGCGGCCACCGTCCACGCGCTGATCAACGAGGAGATCGAACTCCACATCGCCACCTGCGCGCGCGAGGGCATCCCGGCTGAGGCGTTAGCCGCCACCGAAGAGTTGCCCGCCACCTTCGCCTACACGCGCTTCGTGATGGATGCCGGTCTGAAGGGGGATCTGCTCGACCTGCTCGTGGCGCTCGCCCCCTGCGTGCTCGGCTATGGCGAGATCGGCCTGCGTCTCGCCAAGGAGAGCGGCGGCCCGCCTGAAGGACATGCCTATGCGGAATGGATCGGCACCTATGCTGGCGCGGAGAACCAGGAGGTCTGCCGTAGCGTCGAGGCGTTGATTCACACTGTTGCCGCCCGAACGCTCGGCCCGGACCCCTGCGCCTCTCCCCGCTGGGACGACCTCCGCCGCTTGTTCCGCGGGGCATGCCGGCTTGAGGCGGACTTTTGGGAGATGGGCCTCAACGGCTGAACGGCTCGACAGTTCATGCGGCCGTACGGCACCGGTGCAGCGATGCGCCGGACGCGGCGCGCGGAAGTGATGGCAGGGTTGTGACCCCACCACGCAACGGCACGCCAGCGTCCCGACCGAACGCTGGCAGCGGTGAGGGCGCCGCAACCCGAGGTCTGGCTCTCGAGACGCAGCAGATCCTCCCGATCGGGTTTCATCTCCGACGCCCGGGGCTCCGAAAACCCACCTCACCCCGCTCTTGAGCCTCATCACTGAGCACGAGGGCGTGCTCAAACTCGGCGACCGTCGCGCCCGTCTCGAGGCGACAGACCCAGAACTCCCGTCCGAGGTAGCAGCGGTGGAGCTGCTCAACCAAGAACTCATTGAACGTCACACTGCCCTCTCCTCACGAGAAGCGAAATGCCCTTGGCTCGGGAGTTTGGACAAGCGCCAGCCGGCAAGCTTTTTACCAGCGTGCCCCCTCTAATGCTGCTTGAGCGATCCAACGACACGCTGCTCAAGGCGCGCGTTGACCTTGATGCAAGGGGCGTGGGAGTGCGCTGGCACCGGCGCGATGCCCCTCTCCTGCCAGGGTTCGGAGTGACCCACTGTAAGGCGTGGCGCGTCGCTGAATGCCGCTCCAACCAGAACGATAAGTCATGGAACATCAGCAGCATACGCGAGCGTGGCGACCCCGGTAGGACTTGAACCCACAACCTGGCGATTAGAAGTCGCCTGCTCTATCCAGTTGAGCTACGGGGCCGGCGCGCACGGCGTCGACGTGATAGCCGCGCCGGGGCATGGCGGCAACGGCTCTGCGTCCGCCCCGAAACGGTCCTTCCTCCGTCGTTGCAGCGTCGCAGGCACCCGCTAGGCTCTGTGCCCGATCCGACGAGACCTGACCGGGAGGAGCCATCATGGCCGACGCCTTCACCCTCGAGAGCCTCTTCAATCTCGGCGTGCTGCTCTTCCTGCAGGCCGTGCTGGGCTTCGACAACCTGCTCTACATCTCCATCGAGAGCCAGCGCGCGCCCAAGGAAGAGCAGCAGCGCGTGCGCCAGATGGGGATCATCATCGCCATCTGCCTGCGCGTGGTCTTGCTGTTCGTGATGATCACGCTGATCGACGCGCTCGCAGAGCCCTTCTTCGTGCTCAACGTTCCGGGCATCGTCGAGGGCGGCGTGAACTTCTCAACCATCATCTTCATCTTCGGTGGCTGCTTCCTGATGTACACGGCGGTAAAGGAGATCAATCACCTCCTGAAGCTCGAGGACCCCGAACACGCCCACAAGAAGTCGTCGAAATCGGCGACGCAGGTGATCGCGCTCATCGTGTTCATGAACCTGATCTTCTCGTTTGACTCGATCCTCTCCGCGCTAGCGATTACGGACGTCTTCCTGGTGCTCGCCGCCGCAATCGTGATCTCGGGCGCAGGCATGTACCTGCTTGCGGACACGGTTTCCGACTTCATCGCGAAGAACCGGAAGTACGAGGTGCTGGGCCTCTTCATCCTGCTCATCGTAGGGGTCGTCCTGCTGGGCGAGAGCGGGCATGCGGCGGAACCGCATCTCCATCTCTTCGGCTACGCGGTCGAGCCCATGTCGAAGACCACATTCTACTTCTCCATCGCCGTCCTCGTCGCGGTCGACATCCTGCAGTCGGGCTACAAGAAGAAGCTCGAGGCAATGCGGGAACGGGAACAGGCGGAGAAGGGTGTCACGCCAACGCCGGCCGAATGATCCTTCTCGGCCAATACGACAGCCCCTTCGTGCGTCGCGTGGCGGGGCTGCTGCACTGGCACGGCATCGCTTTCGAGCGCGAGGTGCTCTCGGTCTTCCGCGACTTCGACGCGGTGCTCGAACGAAACCCTCTCGGAAAGGTGCCGGCGCTGCAGCTCGACGACGGAACCTGGCTCTACGAGAGCCGGAGCATCGTCGAATGGGTGGAGGCGAGGGCGGATGCCGCGTCGCGACTCACACCAGCCGATCCACACCTCCTATGCCAGACCTTGCGGCTTGAGGCCGTCGCGATCGGCCTTGCCGAGAAGGGATACGAGCGCGGCGTCGAGGTGAGCCGTCGCGCCGCTTCGGCCCGCGACCCGGCAGTGATCGCGCGCACCGAACGGCAGATCGCGTCAGCGCTTGCCTGGCTCGAAGCGGAGATCGGCGAACCCTGGGCAGCGGGGCAGCGCTTCGGGCGTGCGGACCTCGCCATCGCGGTCGCCCTCACCTACCTCTCGGCGAAGCTCCCAGCGCTCTACGACGCCGAAGCCTGTCCCCGTCTCGAAGCGCTGCGCCGTCGCGCAGAGGCGCTCCCAGCCCTTCAGGCGGCCCCTTATTCTGCCGCGGAGGCGGCAGCATCCGGCTGGAGACCGGCGGCTGAGCGCGGAAAGCCCGACGCTTGACCCCGGCTAGGCGCGCCGCTGGCGGAAAGCGGCAAGCATGCGGCCATCGAGGAACAACAAGCCCAGTCCGATGATGGCGAAGCCGGCAAAGTGCTGCGGGCCGAGCCGCTCGCCAAGGATCGCCCAGCCCAGAAGAATTGCGGAGGGCGGGATGAGAAGCGTCACCAGCATCACGTTGCCCGCACCCGCAATGGCGAGAATGCGGAAGAACAGGATGTAGGCGAGCGCTGTGGCCAGCACAGCAAGGCCGATCAGGCTGGCGACGACCTCCCAGCCGGGAAAGGGCAACGTCCAGGGTTGGGAGAGCAGCAGCGCCGGCAGGAGGAGGATGCTCGAGCAGGTCACCTGCCCCGTCGCGGTCACTACCGGATCCAGCCCCATGGCACGAAACCGCCGGCCCCAGAGGCTGGAGAACCCGTAGGAGATCGTGGCCGCGAGCACCGCGAGCTGCCCCAGCACCGCACCGCCGAGCCCCGCGAGGGCGTCCCAGCCAATGAGCACCGTAACCCCCAGGATTCCAAGACCCACGCCGGCAGCCCGCGCGCCTGTCAGTTTCTCGTCCGCTGTGAAGAAATGCGCGAGCAGCACGGCGGAGACGGGCGTCATCGCGTTGATGATGGAGGCGAGGCCGCTCTCGATCTCCGTCTGTCCCCAGGTGATGAGGCTGAAGGGAATGACGTTGTTGAGAAGCCCCATGACCGCGAGCGCCACCCATGCCTCCCGCCCGGCCGGCATGCGCCGCCCTGTAGCCCAACAAAAGGCGAAGAGGGCCAGGGACGCGAGCGCGACCCGCAGCCAGACGACGACGAAGGGCGGCAGGGCGGCGACGGCCACCTCAACGAAGAAGAACGCCCCGCCCCATAGGACTGAGAGCGCGAACAGCATCACCCAGGCTGCGTTGGTTATCTGCATGTCTCGTCTCCTTTGCCGTCCGTCCTCCTAGCCGCCCGCCCTGCCCCACGCAGCCCGTTTCCTGCGCCTTGCGGCAAACCGGCCCTGCGGCGTAGACCGTGCACGACCATCGAAGAGGGCCACCATGACCGAGACGCTCGAGAAGACCGCCGAACTCGCCTTCGAGGAGCCGAAGCCGAAGCGCTACCAGGGGGCGACCGGGGACTGGGAGGTGGTGATCGGCATGGAGGTGCATGCCCAGGTGGCGAGCGCTTCCAAGCTCTTCTCCGGTGCCTCCACCGCTTTCGGGGCTGAGCCGAACACAAACGTCAGCCTCGTCGACGCAGCCATGCCCGGCATGCTGCCAGTGATCAATGCCTTCTGCATCGAACAGGCGGTGCGCACCGGGCTCGGCCTGAAGGCCGAGATCAACCTGCGTTCGATCTTCGACCGCAAGCAGTACTTCTACCCCGACCTGCCGCAGGGCTACCAGATCAGCCAGTTCAAGCACCCCATCGTGGGCGAGGGCGAGGTGCTGGTGGATATCGAGCCCGGCATCGCCCGGCGCGTCCGCATCGAGCGCATTCATCTGGAGCAGGACGCCGGCAAGAGCGTGCACGACCTCGACCCGAGCCTCTCCTTCGTCGACCTCAACCGCACGGGCACAGCGCTCATGGAGATCGTGAGCCGCCCCGACATCCGCGGGCCGGAGGAGGCGGCAGAGTATGTCCGCAAGCTCCGCCAGATCATGCGCTATCTCGGCACCTGCGACGGGAACATGCAGGAGGGCTCGCTGCGGGCCGATGTGAACGTGTCGGTCTGCAAACCGGGCGCCTATGAGAAGTACCGCGAGACGGGCGACTTCTCCCATCTCGGCACGCGCTGCGAGATCAAGAACATGAACTCCATGCGCTTCATCATGGCCGCCATCGACTATGAGGCACGCCGGCAGATCGACCTTGTGGAGGACGGCGGCACGGTCGACCAGGAAACCCGCCTCTACGATCCCGGCAAGGGCGAGACACGCTCGATGCGCTCGAAGGAAGAGGCGCATGACTACCGCTACTTCCCCGACCCCGACCTGCTGCCGCTTGAACTGGAAGCCGCGGAGATCGAGGCGGTGGCGGCGACGCTGCCCGAGCTGCCGGACGCGAAGAAGGCGCGCCTGGTCCACCAGTACGGCATCACCGAATACGATGCCTCGGTGCTGGTCGCGGAACGCGCCAATGCGGATTTCTTCGAGGAGGTCGCCGCGCATGGCGAGGGCAAGCAGGCCGCGAATTGGGTGATCAACGAGCTCTTCGGGCGCCTCAACAAGGAAGGCCACGGCATCGCGGAGAGCCCGGTTTCGGCTGCGCAGCTCGGCGGCATCATCGGCCTCATCAAGACAGGCGACATCTCGGGCAAGATCGCGAAGGACCTCTTCGAGATCGTCTATACCGAGGGCGGCGACCCGGCCGAGATCGTGGAAGCCCGCGGCATGAAGCAGGTGACCGACACGGGCGCGATCGAGAAGGCGGTCGAGGACGTGATCGCCGCCAACCCAGAGAAGGCCGAGCAGGCCAAGGCCAAGCCCTCCATGGCCGGCTGGTTCGTGGGCCAGGTGATGAAAGCCACGGGCGGCAAGGCCAACCCCCAGGCGGTGCAGGGCATCGTCAAGGCGAAGCTTGGCCTCGAGTGACACTAGGCGCCGGGTCCCCGGCACCCCCTGCCGCGGTGCGGATCAGCCCTTGGCAGGGCTCCGCGGGGTCACGGCGTAGGCATAGGCGGTGATCAGGATCGCACCGCCCGAGACCAGGGTCATCAGCGTGCCGGGGATGAAATTTGCCAACCCGCCGAGATCGATGAACACGAAGTAGCCCAGATCGAACAGCCCGCCCACCAGTGCGGTCAACCACAGGGCAGATTGGCTGCCGAACCACACGAAGAGGCCGCCGACGATCGTGGCCACACCAGCGCAGAGCAGGTTCCAGCCATGCTGGTTGAGGATCGCACCGAGCACCGGGTGGTACTCTCCCGCTGTTGCTGCAGGATCGACCGCGTCGCCGATTGCGGCCATGCCACCCGCCGCATCGGCGCCGATCACGATGAACCCTGCGAGCACGTGGACCGCGCCCCAGATGACCCAGAGCGCTGCAATCGCCCCGCGCAGATACGGTGAGACCTCGGACATGGTAGCCTTCTCCCTTGAACACGGTGCCGGCCAGAGCCCGACAGGCTATGGATCGCGTATGGTTATTAGTGGACTATATCAACCAAAATAATGCCCGACATTGATGTAGCCCGCAGCGTGGATCGGCTCATGCGCCGTCTCCACGCCGCCCTGAACGCCGACGCACCGCGGTTCGATCACCACCGCATCGGGCCGGTCGGTGGCATGATCCTGCTCACCATCTCGGACGAAGAGCCGGCGCGGCCGAGCGCCATTGTCGAGCGTCTGGCGCGCGACAAGTCTCAGGTAACCCGCCTGCTCCAGCTGCTGGAGGCAAAGGGCCTGGTTTCCCGTCAGCCCGACCCCGGCGATCGTCGCGCAACCCGACTAATCCTCACCGAACGTGGACGGGAAACGGTCGCCGTGCTGCAGGACGCGATTGCCCGCGCGCTGGACGAGCTGTTAGCGCCGCTCCACGAAGCCGAACGTGCAACGCTCCGAGAACTGCTGGGTAAGCTCTGAAGACATGCCCGGCCGGCCAACATGTGATGGGCCATTCATACACTAGGGACTTCCCTGAACAGCGCGCCCGCGCCATAGAACGCCAGAAGCTGACGGGAGACTGCTGCGTTGGAACCGCTCGACCTCGATCTCGAGAACACCCTCATCATCGACCTCGACACCGGCGAGGTCGTCATCGCCCTCCTGCCAGGTCTCGCGCCGCTGCATACGGAGCGGCTGAAGGAACTCACCCGCGCCGGGGAGTACGACAACGTCGCCTTCCACCGGGTGATCGACGACTTCGTCGCGCAGACCGGGGACGTGCAGTTCGGCGATGTGAGCGTGGGCTATGACACGGCCAATGTCGGCACGGGCGACTCGAACCTGCCGGACCTGCCGCTCGAAGCCTCCCAGTTCGCCTTCGAGAACGGCGTCGTGGGCATGGCGCGCGCCGCGAACGACATCAACAGCGCCAACAGCCAGTTCTTCATCACGTACACGCGCCAGCCGGGGCTCGATTTCAACTTCACCATCGTCGGCGTCGTCGTCGAAGGCATGGAACTGGTCGAGGGCATTGCCCCCGGCACAGGCCCGGATGGTCTG
>JBCBHB010000012.1:0-12897 GCA_038526025.1 Pseudomonadota bacterium | reverse complement strand
GAAGATGCCGCCGGGCTTCAGCACGCGCGCGACCTCGTCCAGCACCTTCGGCACGCTCTCCACATGCTCGAGCACGTCGACGCAGGCGACCACGTCGAAGGAAGCATCGGGGTAGGGCAGGGCTTCGCCGACGCCGGTGTCGTAGCGAATCGGTAGGCCCGCAACGGCAGCGTGTGCAGACGCAGCGGCAATCGCCTCGGCTGCCGGATCGATCCCCGTCACCTCGGCGCCACGCGCGGCGAGGGCCTCCGAAAGAAAGCCGCCGCCGCATCCGAGGTCCAGCGCCGCGACGCCCTCCCATCGCTCAACGGCCCGGTCGAAATGCCTTAATCGCGCCGGGACCATGTTCGCCAAGGTCCTTAGCCACCGCGTTGAGCCATCCCACCACCGGTCCGCGAACCGATCGTAGATCGTCAGATCGTTAACCATTCTTTCACCTGTCATGCGCAGACGGGAGGGGCGAGGTAGCACCCAGAATGGTGATTGCGAGCAAAGCTCTGTGCTTTGCAGGCCAAGTATTTTGGTGTATGCAACAACCTAGTCGTGTGGGCGAGCGGCGGTGGTTTACTGTTCCGGCCGGAGTTTTACTACCTTAAGCTGAGTACAGGTAAAGTAATCTACTCAAGGTTGTGAGCGGTGTCCGCTTGGCTCTCTCTGCGCGGAGTGTTTGGGAAGCGCGTTTCACGGACTGGAAAGCGAGTGCAACGAATGGACCGAAATAACGCGGTCGTGAAAGAGCTGCGGAGATCGCTCGGCGCGTTCATACGCGACGACAGCGGTGCGAGTGCGCTCGAGCTGATCGTCAGCCTGCCGCTGCTCGTCGGCTGCATGCTGATTACGGCAAATTACGGCCTGCTGATCTCGACACGCGAGGCGCTGGACAGTGCGACGCGCGACGCAACGCGCCTGCTCACGCGCGCGCCCGCGGCGCTGAACGACAACGGCACGGTTGACGATACGAGCGACGATCTTCCGCAGCTATACACCTTCTTCGTGGACGAGGCCCGCCAGCTTGTCGCGGACCGTCTGGGCGTTCCGCTCGGCAAGGTCGCGCTGACGACACGGGTCGATTTCATCAGCGGCAGCGAGGCGCTCCGCAACAGGTTCTACCTCATCACGGTGAGCGCCACTGTCACGCTGGACGACTACCCGCTCCTCGGCTGGGTCGTGGACCCGGTCTTCACCGCAACGGAGAGCGGACGCTGGGCGGCGGAGTCGAACTTCGGCACCGTGGGCTGCACGATTTCGGACAATCAGTCGGGGCTGTGCCGATGAAACGCTCCTTCAATGCCTTCATCGCGGATGATCGCGGAACCACCGTGCTGGAAACGCTCGTGGTCTTCATGCCGGTGATGACGCTGTTCTACGCGAACATCGAGATCATCATGGCCTACTACGGCGTTGTCTCGGCGCAGAAGGCCGCGCAACTGGCAGCGCGCGTCGCAGCAACCGAAAGCCCGGTCTACATCGGCACGGACATGTACGTGTTTGTCGATGGCGAATGGCAGCTCATCAACCGGCTCAACAAGGCGGCCTACATCAGCAACGGCCCGAGCTGTTACCAGCCCAGCGGCCCC
Source organism: Pseudomonadota bacterium (assembly GCA_038526025.1). Classification (GTDB taxonomy): domain Bacteria; phylum Pseudomonadota; class Alphaproteobacteria; order Rhodobacterales; family Rhodobacteraceae; genus Thermohalobaculum. The sequence continues at coordinate 11,320 of JBCBHB010000012.1, read as the reverse complement.
GATGGCTGCCTCGACCCGCACATCCTGCAGAACGACGACGGCGTCGCCATCGACGAGGAGGGCGAGGAGGTCGCTTCGGGTAGCGAGATCACGCTCAAGTTCGAGTGCGATGGCGAGACGGTAGCCTCGGATCCCGACTGCGACGAAGAAAGGTTCAACCGCCTCATGTGCGAGGTGCGCCGCTTCTATCCGTCGGTGAACACGCAGGAAGTGACGATCCGGTACGACTACCGCCGCCTCGGTATCGCCGGCGGCCCGTTCATCCCCGAAATCACGGTTTGGATCGATCCGCGGAACCTGCCGGTGGATCTCCTCGGCCCGATCGGCTTTGCGACGCTTTCGGGCGGACAACTCGGCAATGCGGTGGCGAGCAGCATCGCTGAGGATCTCGATACGCCGGCTGCGGCAGACAGCGGCAATGGGTGGTGTGGTTCGTCATGACCGGGACGCGGACGGACATGGCGGAGACGACGTTTAGGCCGCGGATGCGGCGGAGAGCTTGGGGCGCGAAAGCGTGTCTCGAAGGATTGACCAGGGGGGTGGGCCAGAAGGCTTTGTCCGGGTCGGAAAGGGAGCTGAGCATGATGAAGGAATTTCGTCAGAACGAGGAGGGGGCGATCACGTTCTTCGTCCTGATCCTCAGTATCGGTCTGATTGCCATGTCCGGGCTTGTGATGGACTCCGGGCGGACCTACTCGGCGCATAGTCAGGCGCAAGCGTATATGGACCACATTGCCCTTGCGATGGCGAACGAACTCGACGGCACGGCCACGTCGATCACCCGCGCCAAGGCGATCGGTGAGGCGGCGGGTGCCTTCGGGAGCTCGATCAACAAGTCCTCGACCCTGATTGCGAACAGGGTTGGTGACGCGGCGGTCGATTTCCAGGTTCAGTCGATCACCTTCCTGAAGGGCCAGCCGACCACGCAGGGCTCGGTCCTTCGGTCCTCGGCCTATTCGAGCCTCGTGACGGAGGACCCGCTCCAGGCCACGCATGTGCTCATCATCGGCCAGACCGCTTCGGTGCCGTGGACCTTCCTCAACATGACGTCGATGGTCGCGGGCCTTGGCGGCGAGAGTGGGAACGATGCCGGCGCGGTCGCGCAGGAGGCCGCTGGTGGTGGCGACTTCACGGTCTCGACCTGGACCACCGCCCAGCTCGTGAGCCAGGAGACGCAGGTGAACGAGATGTTCGCCGTCTGCGCGCCCGCCGGTTGGGACACCCTGATGCCGGGCCAGGACCTTGTGTTCGACAAGAGCCGCAACGGTGTCTGGGAAGAAGGCAGCTACGGCATCGTCACCGACCTGGATGACAACGCCAGCGGCGACTGCACGGCCTACGCGACCGACGACGCCGGTGTCTTCGACGACAACCGCTTCCTCGTCTGCGCCGCCGGCATCAGCGACGGCACGCGCGCGCCTTCGGCGACGACCGTCTCCTTCGTGTCTGACGTGACCGACGGCAACGGCAAAGACCAGTACACGCTCTATGCCGGCCTCAACACGCGCTTCGGCATCTTCGAAGGCGATGCGGCGGAGCTGACCCAGGTCGGCAGCGTCGTGCCGGACACCAACATCCTCTACAAGGATGTCTTCCAGTGTAACGGCGACATCGACTTCAACTCGATCACCCATATCGGCGGTCTGCCGACCTCGGACTGCATCGAGACCGGCAACTGCGTCGTGGGCGGCCAGCTCACCGCGGATGAGATCGAGCGCTACATGGTCCGGACGCACGACAAGAACAATCGTGCCCGTCCGACCTATTTCGGCCAGACGCCGACCACGCGGAACGAGCTCTACCTCGCGGAGGTGCTTTCCGGCGAAACCGACCCCGATGGCACGCAGGACCCGCTGTCGTGCTGGGAGACGCTCGACGAGAACGGCGATGTCACCGTGTCGAATAGCGCGCCGACGCCCGTTGCCAACCGGCGTAACCTCGAGATCGCGTTCGTCGACTGCTCGGGCATCTCGTCCGGCGCCACGTCGCTCACCGATATCCCGGTGCTCGCCTATGCCGACATCTTCCTGACGCGGCCGGTGGAAAACCGCGATCTCACGGTGCTTACCTTCGACGACTACGAGCATCCCAATGCGGTCGATGACAATGGCGACCCGGTCATCGTCTCGATCAACAGCGGCGACGTGCTGAGCACCGACGAGCGTTTCACCGGTGCGGGAACCGATCCGTCGGACACGCATTCTTGGCTGTGGAACGCCGGGAACTCGAGCGTTCAGGGAACGGCCAACGTCTCCAGCACGCGGTACGACCGGACGTTCAACCCCTACGCGCCCTATGGCGTCCAGATCGACGTCTACCAGCACCCCGATGACAACGGGGAGGGTAACAGCGACACCCCGTGGAAGAACTCGCCGATGGTCTACGGTGAAGTCGGCGGCGCGGACTCGGACCTTGAGAATGATGCCTGGGGCAACGTCCTCATGATCTCCACGAACGGCAACGATGACAGCCCGAACGACGAAGCCGATGGCGGCACGATCGTCATGCGCTTCCTGCCGGAGACCGAAGACGGCGTTTGCGGGGCCTATGTCGAAACGCTGCGCGTGATCGACACCGAGCATGGCGGCACCGTGCGTCTCTACAACACGATCCTCAGTGATGAGGAGATCGCCACTCTCCCGGCTTATGGCGGCGATTGGGACGTCGAGGGCTCCCCCCACCAGCCCTTCCCGGGCCGCGATGGTGAGGTGGGCTACGATGAGACCCACTATCGTGCGACCGTGACCGATGAAGAGACCGGCGACGAAAACGACGTGGTGCTGGCCTACGAGACCAGCACCGGCGACGCGGTGACCGGCAACGAAGCGTTCCTGATGGGTGCCTTCAAGGCGATCAGCGTTGAGCGTATGCCGACCTCGAACCAGGACAACTACACGACCTCGGTCGACATCCAGTCCGAGAACGTCTGCACGCTGCTCTACACCATGCATGACGACTCCGGCGGCATCGACGATGTCGAGTTCACGCGTAGCCCGACGCCCGACCAGTCGGACACGGTCTATGCCGAGTTCCTCAACTACATCGAGGCTGGCGACGGCCGGATGCTGACCTACCCGCAGATCACCAACTGATCTCAGGCAATCGAGCAGCAAGGAGGCCCGGGCAGTTATCGCCCGGGCCTTTTTCGTTTGGGCCCTTACTCCAGCAGCCGCCGCCGCTCCGCCCAGAGCAGCAGCATCCCGAAGCTGGCGAGCCCGAGCGCACAGGCGCCGAGATAGAGTTCGTCCAGCACCAGGCTCGGATAGTCCTCCCCGTAGACACCGCGCCGCATGAGCTCCACCACATGCAGAACCGGGTTCCAGTAGAGCCAGTCCCGAATGAAGGGCGGCATGTAGCTCGGCATGTAGAAGACGCCGGAGATGAACAGGAGGGTGCGCGAGACAATGCCGATCGCGCGCATCACCAGGGGGGCGAACCTCGCCGAATACCCACGGATCATGCCAAGGCCGAAGGCAATCAGCCCCGCGGCGGCCAGCGCCTCCAGCACACGGAAGGGCGCGACCGGCAGAACATCCACATGCTGCCAATGCCCGATGCCCCAGGCGATGGCTCCGGTGTAGATGGCGGCCGTGAAAAGCGTGAAGAGGAGAGCGGCGAGCGGATCCGCGAACACGCCGATCTCGGGCAGCCGCCGCGGGCTCTTCAAGGCCTGCACGGCGCCCCCAACCTGCATCATGCCCCGCGTCACGATCGAGAGCATCGCGATGCCCGTGAGCAGAAACAGCGCGAAACTAACGCCGTAGCCGCCGTTCCGCCCGATGAAGGTGAAGATCGCGAGGATGATCGCAAGCTGCGCCGCAGGCTCGAGGAACACCCAGAGCAGTTTGAAGCCCTCACCCCGGTTCCGCGGCACGAAGCGGTGCCAGAACAGCGTCCAGATGAGATTCGTGCGTGTCGTCAGCATCGCAACCTTGCCATTCTTGGCCCAAGGCAGCGCTTCAGCCCCGCATTCGCAGTGGCCGCCACCCCGGGGGTTTGATAGCGTCGCCACGGTTACGAAAGTCCTTCAAACCGGTCGGCCCGGCCGCCACCCTCCGATGAGTGCCATTCGCCGCTGCGCCACCGATATGAGGGGAGGTCGGCGGGCGTAGACGGGAGATGAGCTCCATGATGACGCTGCATGGCCGGGCGAACTCGTCCAATGTGCAGAAGGTTCGCTGGGCCCTGGCCGAGATGGGGCTGGACTACAAGCATATCGAGCGTGGCCGGCACTATGGGGGGATGGACGAGGATGCCTTCCGCGCCCTCACGCCCTTCGCGCTTGTGCCCGTGCTCGAGCACGACCGCCTGTCGATCTTCGAGAGCGGCACGATCCTGCGCTACCTCGCCAGCATGCCCGAGGCCGCCGAGTTCTGGCCCGAGGATACGCAAGACCGCCTGCGCGCCGAGGGGATGATCGATTGGGCCGGCTACACCTTGTGGCTTGCTGTCCGCCCGCCTTTCGTCGCCGTCGCGCGCGAGGGCATGAGCCGAACAGACGAGGCCCTCGGCCGACAGGTTGCCGCCGTTGCGGGCCCCCTCATGCAGCTTGAAAGCGCCTTGGAGGAGGCTGACTGGCTGGCGGGGGACAATTTCAGCTTCGGGGATGTTCCCGCGGCCGTCGTCATCTCGCGGCTTGTCTGGCTGGTCGGCCGGCAGGCCCTGCCGCCAAGGCTAGGCCGCTGGTATGATGCTTGTGCGGAACGCGATGCATTCGCTGAGTTTGTGAGCGTGAATGAATAGGTGCCGGTTTACCATTTGCTCGCCGCATTGTTGTGCTGACTGACCATGGGATCAACGCTGGCGCGGGCTGGGGGGCAGCGCGCCATGCCGGGTAACAGACGGCTGGCGAAGCGTTATGCTTTCGCCGTACCGTCCTGCCGGTCTGAGGGAATTGTCCCCTGATTGCTTGGCGGCGCGGGATGGGGCCCGTCCGCCGGCCATAGAAGGATCACCGTCATGCGTCTTCCGGTCGCTCTCTACGCGCTCGCGCTTGCCTTTGTGCTCGGCGTCTCTTCGCAGCCGGCTTCGGCCCAGTGGGCGGTTGAGGACGGCAACGCGCTTCTGCCGGGCACGCCTTCTGCTTCCGGCGCCAGCGGCGATGGCAGCATGAGCATCGCCGTCGTCTGCCTCTCGGGCAAAACGCCGATCTTCGTGCTCGACACCGGGCGGAGCGACGGGCCGCCGAGCGGGGATGTGACCCTGGCGGTCGACGGCCGGGCGGAAGTGGTCGAGGCACGGCGCGAGGACGATCTCTGGATCGGGACCGCCACGCCGCGCCTGATCTCGGCGCTCGCCGGCGGCATTCGCCTCGCGGTGCTCACGCCAGGGGAGAGCGAGACGATCATCTCCCTCCGCGGCTCCGCGCGGGCACTTGGCGAGGCGCTCACCGGCTGCGGCTAAGCGCCGGCAACAAACGGCACATACCGGCGTCAACCTGAGAGGCATGCCCGTGCCGGGGCGCAGGGTGAAGACCATCTCGGGCACGGGCGTGAACCCATCGGGCAGCGAGACGCGGAAGCGCGCCAGCAAGGTCGCCAGGATGACTTGCGCCTCCATCAGTGCGAACTGCATGCCAAGGCATATGCGCGGCCCGGCCGAAAAGGGCAGGTAGGCATAGCGATGCCGTGCCGCCTTCGCCCCCGGCGAAAAGCGGTCGGGGTCGAAACGGTCGGGCGCGTCCCAGAGCATGCGGTGCCGGTGCAGCGCCCAGATCGGCAGCATGATGTTGCAGCCGGGCTCGATGCGATGGCCGCCGATCTCGTCCGACACTTTCGCCATCTTCGTGATCAGCCCGGCGGGTGGATAGAGCCGCAGGGCCTCGTCGATGATCTGGCGCGTGTAGGGCAGGGCGGGCAGATCCGCCGCGCCGGCGGCGCGCCCGTTCAGAACCTGCCGTGCCTCCTCATGCGCGCGCGCCTCCACCTCCCTGTCGAAGGCGATGCAGTAGAGCGCCCAGGTAAGTGCCAACGCCGTGGTCTCGTGCCCTGCGATGATGAAGGCGAGGAGGTTGTTGCGGAGTGCGATCCGGTCCATGCCCCGGCCGCCGCTCTCCCCATCGCCGCCCGGGTCCCGTGCCGCGATCAGCAGGTCGAGGAGGTCCGGCGGGTCCGACGGGCCGCGGGCGAGCCGCGCCTCGATCACGGCATCCATGCGCGCGTCCATCCGCTTCGCCTCCCGGTCGAGCAGGCGGCCCGGACGGGGTACCCATGTCGGCACGCCGAGAACGTCGAGAAACGAGATGCGGGCAACGCTCCCGATATAGCCGGTGACCGAGCGGGTAAGCGCCTCCCGGTCGAGACTCTCGCGCCCGGAGAGCGCCGTGTCGCAGATCACATCCGCCGTGGCGCGTACCATGTCCGGATAGACGTCGCGGACGCCACCGGGGCGCGCAGCAACATCCGCGGCAATGCGCTCGGCCGTTGCCTCGGCTGCGGCCGACATGACCGGAACGATGCCCTCCAGCGCGCGCCGCTGGAAGATCGGCGCCATTGCCCGGTGCTGCCAGCGCCACGTCGCCTCGGGCGCGGTGAAGAGGCTGTCTCCCTCCCGCGGCTTGAAGATCCGAAGCGTGATGTCGGAGCGCGGATAGTCCGCCGCCCGGGTCTTCAGCACGCGTTCGTTGATCTCGGGGTCCATCACCATGAGCCAGGCGGGGCCTTTCTTGCCGCCCAGCCGCGGCGGCCCCGCGAGGACCGGCTCTTGAAAGGCAGGCGCCGGGATGAACTCGATGAGGTTGCGCCGCGCCGCGCGCCAGGCACCGAGAATGCCCAGAACCGCGGGGGGCGGCGTCACGCTCACGGGCGTGGCGGGCGCGTCGATGCTCTCATCCCTCGGCATGGGGCAGGTCCTCTGGTGTGTCTGTGCGGCGTGCCGGGCGGCCCCTTGGCGCGGCCGCCGATGTCTCAGGGCTCGAGCGCGCCGTAATGCTGTGCCCCGGTGCGCCGCTTTCCGCTGAAATCGATTATCGCCCGGCGCCGCTCGTCCCGCCGCTCCGGCACCGCATCCGCCGCGCGGGGGCGGAACGTGCCGTCCAAGGGTTCCGCAACGGCGGGAAGGCGAACCGCGCCGCTTCCGATCGTCACCTGCTCGAACCCCTCGGCGATCACGAGGTTGCCGGCCAGAAGCGCCTCCGGCGCGCCACTGGCGCGATAGGTCAGTTCAAAGACCGCCCGATGCGGGTGGCGCGCAACGAAAGTGTTGGCATAGGCCTCGAGCCCGCCGGCAGCACTGCTGGGAGAGCGGGGCCCGAGCACCAGCGCGCGGAAATGCGCCGCAGGTGTCAGCGGCTCGGGTGCGGCGGCCACGAAGATGCAGTTCCGGACGATGTGTCGGCCATAGGGCGTGCGCACGAAGATCTCCGTCTCGCCATCGCCCTCCACGAAGTTCTGCGCCTCGATGATCCAGCCCTCGGCGAGGCCCCGCTCTGGCCGGCCTTCCTCGTGGCTGATCACGCCCCAGCCGCCAATGAGCTGGTTTTCGCCGAAATAGCCCCGTGCGCCGCTGTTGGGCTGGTGCCGGATGACGGGCTGCACCGCGAAGCCATCGTAGAGCTTCGACCAGCCCGAGGTGCTGTGCATCACGTTGCGGCTGTAGACGGCGAGATCGTTGTTCGCAAAGCGCACGGGCCCCTGTTCGGCATGGTTGCGGAAGGCCGGGTCGTTGACCCTGCGTTCGCCGGGCCCGCGCGTGGCCAGGGGATGCTGCAGCATGCGGTTGCCGATAACCGCATGGCGCTCGCCATGGCCGAACAGCGCATAGTAGTGCCAGTCCCGGAACAGGCAGTCCGCAACCACCGCGTTCTCGCCGGGCATGATGTTCCCGCTGACACCGTCGAGGCGCAGACGGAAGAGCGTGGTGTGCTGCGGTGCGCGTTGGAAGGACCGGGCGATGCCGGAAACATGGATCGAGGGGTCGGGCACCGGCGCCGGGTCGTCGGGCCGGTAGGCGCCTTCGAGAGCAAGGTTCGCCACGGTCGTGTAGGTCGCGCCGTTCTCATGCGCGATCTCGATCAACCCGCCGCCGGGGCCATTTGCCGGATCGGGAACGAAGCGCGGCATATCGGCCCGGATCACCGGGTCGTCCCCCTCCCCGAAGCGGTCCACATGCAGCGATCCGACGGCGATGGGGGCGCCGAGCGCGAAGGTCTCGCCCGCGCGCAGAAGAAGCCGTCCGCGCGGCCCGTCGCGCCCGCCGCGCGGCGGTGTCAGGGCCCGTGCGGCCCGCGCTGCATCTTCGAGGTTGCGCGCCCTGAAGGCATCGTTCGGCGCGCCCGCGAAATCCCCCTCGGCGCTCACAGCCACCGTGTGCTGACCGTCGAAATGCTCGTTCGCGTCCCGCACCACGACCGTCATCTCCGCGGTGGCGGCCTCGCCGTCGCGCAGCATGATGAGGCGCACGGTGTGCGTGCCGGGAGTGACGAACACATGCGCCGCCGCGGGCCCGCGCGAAGCACCGGCCGACCGCGCCGGGCGCTTGTCCCCGGGCATCGTCTCGAAGTCGTAGCGCTCGCCGAAGTCCCACACGAACTCGCCATGGAGGAGGTCGTCGTCCCGCGCGGTCTCCACCTCGAAGATGACACCGAAGGGCGCGATGCCTGCGCGGCGGGAGGCCTTGATGCGCAGGCGTATGGGCGAGGCTTCCGGTGTCGCTGGCGGCTGCTCACCAGCGGGCCGGGATGCCGGCACCGGCGGCGCGGCGATCGCCGCACCGGCAACCGCTGCCGCAGGCGCGGCCGCGAGCACGTCGCGCCGGGTGGGTCGAAATGGCTTTGGCTTCAAGGTTCCGCTTCCTGTGCTGCCGCGCCGAGGATAGCGCAGCAGCGGAGGCATCGCAGCCCCTCTCTGCGGCTGAAAGCGTTAAGCCTCAGCCGGCCGCGGCTCGGGCGGCCTTGGCGAAGGCCGCTTCCGTCTCCTCGAGCTCCGCCTCCCCCAGCGCGAGGGAGACATAGAGCTTGGTGGGCGGCTTCAGGATGCCTTCCGCGCGCATGGTGGCGTTGAAACGGGCGGCGGCATCTTTGTCGCCCGAGATCGTGTCGCGGTAGTTCCGCACCGGCGCATCGGTGAAGACGATATCGAAGAGCGTGGGATCGCCCACGATACGGTGCGCCACGCCCTCGGCGCTCAGCGCCGCACTCACGCTCGCCATCAGCCGCTCGCCGATGGCGCGGAAGCGCTCGTACTGCCCTTCGCGGCGGAGGATCTCCATGGTCTTGAGACCGGCGACGGCGGCGATCGGGTTGCCCGAGAGGGTGCCGAGCTGCATGAGCCAGCCCTCCGCTCCCACGGCCGCCTTGTCGAAATGCTTCATCACCTCCCGCGGGCCCGCGATGGCGGCGAGGGGGAAGCCGCCGCCGATCACCTTGCCGAGCGTGCAGAGATCGGGCGTGACGCCGTAATGCGCCTGCGCGCCGCCATAGGCGAAGCGGAAGCCGGTCACCACCTCGTCGAAAATGAGCAGCGCGCCGTGCTCGTCGCAGAGCGCGCGCAGCATCTCGAGGAACCCGGGCTCGGGCGGGATGATCCGCTGCAGCGGCTCGACGATGATGCCCGCCACCTCGTGCCCATGCTCCGCCATCAGCGAGGCGATGAATTCCGCGTCATTGTAGGGCGCGATCAGCATCTCGGCATGAAGGCTCTCGGGCAGGCCGGCGCTGTCCATCACCGCGGCGGGGAAGTTCACCATCCGTGTGGGCGCGAGGCTCATCTGCGCCTCGTTCGACATGCCATGATAGCCACCCTCGAATTTCACGATCTTCGGCCGGCCCGTATAGGCGCGGGCGAGCCGCATCGCATACATGTCCGCCTCGGAACCTGTGCAGACGTAGCGGACCTGCTCGGCGCAGGCCATCGCCCGCACGATCTCTTCCGCAAGCTCCACGCCTGGGGTGCTGTTGGCAAAGAAGGTCTGGCCCTGCGGGATCTGCTCATAGACCGCCTCCAGCACTTCCGGGTGGCTGTGGCCGAGGATCATGGGGCCCGAGCCGATCAGATAGTCGATGAACGCGTTGCCGTCCTCGTCGATGACGCGCGCGCCCTTGCCCTCCTTGATGAAGACGCTGGGGTCGAAATTCCCGAAACCCGCGCCCGGCAGTACCTCCGCCGCACGGCGGGCCCATTCCTCCTGGCTCTGAAGCTTCAGCATGGCGTCCTCCTCTCGGGTGTTGCGCGAAAACTACCGCCGCCGCGCGCTCCCCTCAAACCGGAGAGCGACAGGAGAGGTCGCCTTCAGGTCTCGACGCGGCACGGGCACTGGTCCAGCGTCACGCACGAACCGGCCAAGGGAGGAACGGCATGGACGGCAAATTCGACATCGGCCTCGAGCAACGCAAGGCGACGCTGGGCGCGGAATATGTGGAGAAGAACCTGGCGGCGGCGGACGACTTTACGCGGCCCTTCCAGGAGGCGATGACCGCCTGGTGCTGGGGCTTCGGCTGGGGCGACGATGCGCTCGATGCGAAAACCCGCAGCCTCATGAACCTCAGCATGATCGGCGCGCTGGGGAAGATGCATGAGTGGGAGATCCACTGCCGCGGCGCCATCAACAATGGCGTGACGGTCGAGGAGATCCGCGCGGCGATCCATGTGGTCGGCATCTATTGCGGCGTGCCCCAGGCGCTCGAATGCTTCCGCGTCGCGCGTAAGGTGCTGGAGGAGCAGGGGAAACTCTGAGCCCCCGGCTCAACCCTCCGAACGGATTGCCCGCGGGCTAACCCCGTACTGGCGGCGGCAGGCCATGCTGAGGGCTGCCTGGCTGGGGTAGCCCGTGCGCCGCGCGATCTCGCCGAACGAGAGCGTGCTCTCCACGATGAGACGGCGGGCTGCGCTGATGCGCAGGGCGGCCTGATAGGCCTGCGGGCTTCGCCCGGTGAGCGTCTTGAAGACCTGCAAGAAGCGGCCCGCCGGCAACCCTGCGGCCGCGGACAGGACATCGACGGACGGGACCGCTGTGAGGTCCTCGGCCAGGAGCTTGATCGCTTCGGTCAGCAGCGGCTCTTCCGAACGCGTGCCGCCCGGCGCATCAAGGCTCGGCGGCGCAACACGTGCCATGCGCTCAAGCAGCCGGGCCGCGACCAACCGATCGATGCTGTCCCTGAACAGGCGTGAGCTGGCGAAGACCTCGCGGTTGGCCACGATGAGGCGCGCCGCGCCGGTTAGCACGCTGTCGCCCACGGAAAAGGCGGCGTTGAGGGGTGGCGTTCCCATGTCCTCCCCGGTGCGACGCCACCCCGCCGCCTGCGCCTGAAGCCGGGCTGGGGAAAGGCACAGCAGGAGAAGATCGAGCTCGCCCTCCAGCAGAAACCCGGCCGCAATCCCCGAAG
>JBCBHB010000011.1:0-13556 GCA_038526025.1 Pseudomonadota bacterium | reverse complement strand
TGATGAAGAAGGGCTGCAGCACTGGGTGCCGCGGCTCGAGTCGGGCGAGATCAGCCGACCCGAACTACTGCTGCGCTTCAGCGAGAGCGACGAGAACATTGCGCTGACCGCCCCGCTGCTCGATGGCGGTGTGTGGGTGAGCGACCCCTTGGACTTCTCCGCCTGAGCGCGCGCTCAGCTCGGCGGCGGCAGGAAGTTCACCTCGTGCTCCGCTGAGATCCGCACGAGTTCGGCCGGATCGGTCACCCCGTTGAGCCGTGGGAAGAGCGTGAAGAGGGAGCGGGTGGGGGCCACGCCGAAGACGGCGGTAACCGATGCGCCCGAGCGGTTGAAGATGCCGTGCGCGACGCCCATCGGCATGCGCACCATGTCGCCCGGCCCCGCGGTTTGAACCTCCGCACCGAACTCCACATCGACGCGGCCGTCGAGCACGTGGATCCATTCGTCCTGCGTCGGGTGGATATGCGGGGGCACGAAGGTGCCGTCCGGGATCTCCGCGTGCCACAGAAAGGCCTGCTCGGAGACCAGAAGCGTGCGGTAGGTGTGACCGACCACGTTCCAGGCGGGGGCGACGTAGGCCTCGCCCGCAACCGTGATCCCTTTCTCAAGCTTCATGCCATCTCCCTCCCGCTTTGCTGCTGACCGGTTTCCCGCAGTCATGCACAGGCAGGACCGGGCGGCCAGCGCGAATGGCTCAGAGATGGAGATGGCGGTCGATCACGCCCGGGTCTGCCGCCAGATCAGCGGCGCGGCCGTGCCAGACGCTGACGCCCTTCTCGAGGATCACATGCGCGTCTGCGAGGCGCTTCAGGGCCGCGATGTTCTTGTCGATCACCAGGATTGCCTCGCCCTCGCGCTTGAGCTCGGCAAGCTTCTCCCAGATCTCGGCGCGGATCATGGGTGCCAGGCCCTCGGTTGCTTCGTCGAGGACAAGGAGACGCGGATTGGTCATGAGCGCGCGGGCGATGGCGAGCATCTGCTGCTCGCCGCCCGAGAGGCGCGCCCCGGGGCTTTGGCGCCGCTCGGCAAGGCGCGGGAAGAAGCGGAGGATGCCGGCGAGGTCCCACCGGCCCGTGGCGCCGCGCCGCGCGGTGGCGCGCAGGTTCTCCTCCACGGTGAGGGTGGGAAAGACCTGCCGCCCTTCCGGCACGAGACCGAGGCCGGCGCGACCGATGGCGTGTGGCGGGCGCCCGGCCATCTCACGGCCATCGACACGGACGCTGCCCCCGCGCGGGGCGAGGAGGCCGAAGATGCTGCGCACCGTGGTGGTTTTGCCCATGCCGTTGCGGCCGAGGAGCGTGACCACCTCGCCAGGCGCGATGCTGAGGGAGACGCCGCGGAGCACTTCGACGGGCCCGTAGCCTGCCCGCAGGTCTTCGACCGCAAGGAGGGGCGCGCTCATGCTTCTTCCCCAAGATAGGCGGCCCGGGCGGCGGGGTCGGCACGAACAGCATCCGGCGCGCCGCTGGCGATAACCCTGCCGGCGACCAGAACGGTGACCCGGTGGGCGAGGCGGAAGACCGCGTCCATGTCGTGCTCGACGAGGAGAAGCGGGACGTCGCTTGCGAGCTCGGCCAGCCGTTCCGTGAGCGCGAGCCCCTCGGCATGGCCGAGGCCCGCCATCGGTTCATCGAGCAGCAGCGCCTTCGGCTCCATGGCGAGGGCGACGGCAAGCTCGAGGAGACGGCGTTCGCCATGGGCGAGGTCGCCGGCCGGTGTGCCAGCCCGGTCCGCAAGGCCCACACGGTCGAGCGCCGCCATCGCCGCTGCGTTCAGCCGCTGTTCGCGGCTCGCCGGGCGCAGGAAGCGAAAGGAGCTGCCGGCACGCGCCTGGGCCGCGAGGGCGGCGTTCTCCAGCGCGGTGAAGCTGGGGATGACAGCCGAGATCTGGAAGCTGCGGCCGAGGCCCGCGCGGGCGCGCGCGGCGGGCGGCAGGCGGGTGATGTCCTGCCCTTCGAACACAACGCGCCCCGCGTCGGGCGCGAGGATGCCCGTGATCTGCTGCATCAGCGTGGTCTTCCCGGCGCCGTTCGGGCCGATGAGCGCGTGGCACTCGCCGGGCTGCAGCGTCAGGTCCACGCCATCGGTCACCACCAGTGCCCCGAAGGCCTTCTGGAGGCCCTGGAGTTCGAGGATGGGCACGGTCATCGCGCGACGAGCCTGAGAAGGGCGCCCATCACGCCGCCACGGGCGAAGAGGACGAGAAGAACGAGTAAGGGGCCGAAGACGAGGCGCCACTCATGCAGCACGAGGCTCAGCCCTTCCTCGAGGGCGACGAAGAGGAGGGCGCCGAGGAGGGGGCCGGACCGGGTGCCGAGCCCCCCGATCAGCACCATGATGATGAGATCGCCCGAGCGCTGCCATGCTGCTGCCGCCGGGCTCACGAACTCGGCCTGATGGGCGAGGAGGAAGCCCGCGATGCCCGCGATCACCCCGGCGATAACATAGGCCGCGAGGCGGAAGCGGAAGATCTCGAAGCCCAGCGTCTCGGTGCGGACCGGTGCCTCCTTGGCCGCGCGCAGGACACGCCCGAAGCGGGAGGCGGACATGAGACCCGCGAAGGCCCAGGCGAGGACGAGGGTGCTCAGGATCACGACGAAGAGACCCGTGTCCTCCTGAAGGAGGCCCGTGCCGAAGAGCTCGGAGGTGGACCAGAGCGTAAGCCCGTCGTCCCCGCCGTACTGGCTGAGCGAGGAGGCGGCGAAGAACAGCATCTGCCCGAAGGCGAGTGTGATCATGATGAAGTAGACGCCCGAGGTGCGGAGAGAGATCGCACCGGTGACGAGGGCGAAGAGGGCAGAGGCGGCGATCACGAGGCCGAGGATCGTCGCGCTGTCGTAAAGCCCCTCCTCGAGGCTGATGCCGGTGACATAGGCGCCGAGACCGATGAAGGCCGCGTGGCCGAGGCTGACGAGGCCCGCCTGGCCGATGAGGATGTCGAGCGAGATGGCGGCGATGGCGAGGATCATGGCCTTCATCGCGAGGCCGGCGATGTAGGGGCCCACGAGGTCGTCGCCCGCCACACCGAGAAGGGCGAGACCCGCGAGAAGGGCGCCGCCCGCGAGCCAGTCGACCTGCGCGGGGCGCGCGCCGGGCGTGGCGGGCAGGGCCGTACCGGCGGCGCTGCTCATGCCATGCCCTTTGCGGGGAAGAGGCCGGTGGGGCGGAAGAAGAGCACGCCGGCCATCAGGATGTAGACGAGCATGGATGCCAGCGCTGGCCCGACCTGGTTGGCCGACGATGCGTCGAGGAAGAGGCGTAGCCCGTCCGTCACGAGGCTGCGGCCGAGCGTGTCGACAAGGCCCACGAGCAGGGCTGCGATGAAGGCGCCGCGAATGGAGCCGATGCCGCCGATAATGATCACGACGAAAGCCGTGATGAGGAGATCGTCGCCCATGTTGGGCTCGACCGCGAAGATGGGGGCCGCGAGCGCGCCGGCGAGGCCCGCGAGCATGGCACCGAAGCCGAACACGACCATGAAGAGGCGGCGGATATCGACGCCGAGGGCGGCCACCGTGTCCGGATTGGTGGCGCCCGCGCGGATCAGCATGCCCGTGCGCGTGTGGTTCACCACCAGGTAGAGCGCGAGGGCGACGGCGAGGCCCGCGCCGATGATGGCGAGGCGGTAGACCGGGAAGAGGAGCCCGTCCGTCAGCGGAATGCTGGCGGAGAGGAGGTCCGGGGGGTCGATGGTCAGCGGCGTGGGGCCGAAGATCGTGCGGGCGGCTTCGTTGAGGAAGAGGATGATGCCGAAGGTGGCGAGCACCTGGTCCAGATGGTCCCGTTCATAGAGGTGTCGGAAGACCAGGAATTCGAGGGCGAGGCCGATGGCGAGCGCGGCCAGCAGGCCGAGGGCGAGGCCCGCGAAGAAGTTGCCCGTGAGCCCGGTGAAGGCGAGGGCGAGATAGGCGCCGACCATGTACTGCACGCCATGGGCGAGGTTGATGAAGCCCATGACGCCGAAGACCAGCGTGAGCCCTGCCGCCACGAGGAAGAGCAGCACGCCGAGCTGAAGCCCGTTCAGAACCTGGATGAGGAGAAGCGCGGTGGACATGGCCGCCCGTCATAACGCCGGTGCCGGGGGCCGCAAGAGGGGGCGGGCCGACAGGTGCCCGGCCTCCTCGCCCCGCCAGCCCTTCGGCTGGCAGGTCTTCGCGGCCGCCCACCCGCCGGCCCGCCCCCAGACAGGCCCGGGGGCGGGCGGGTGATCACATCTTGCAGTCTGCGGCGAAGCTGTCGGCCCCGTCGTCCACGACCTTGGCGACGATCTCGGTCTGGTAGAGGCCGTCGGCGCGCTTGGCGACCTGGGTCAGGTAGAAGTCCTGCACCGGGTACTGGTTGTTGTTGAACGAAAAGTCGCCCCGGAGGGACTGGAAGTCTGCCGCCTTGAGGGCCTGGCGCAGGGCATCCTTGTCGGACGCGTCGCCGCCGGTCTTCTCGAGGGCGCTGTCGATCAGGAGCGCTGTGTCATAGGCCTGCATGGCGTAGCCGCCGGGGACGTAGCCGTATTTCTCGAGGAAATCGGTCACGAAGCGGGCGGAGCGGGGCAGCTCCATGTCCGGCGCCCAGTTGCCGACCGAGAAGAAGCCGAGTGCGTCGTCCTTCTGGGCGGGCAGCGTGGTCTCGTCGACCGTGAAGGCGGAGAGGAAGGTCATCTTGTCCGCAAGGCCCGCGGCGCGGAACTGCTTGACGAGGCGCACGCCCATGCCGCCTGGCATGAAGGTGTAGATCGCATCGGCATCGGAGGTGGCGATGCGGGCGAGCTCCGCCGAGAAGTCCTTGTGGCCGAGGGGCGTGTAGACCTCGTCCGCGATCTCGCCCGTGTAGTTCGACTTGAAGCCTTCGAGCTGGTCGCGCCCGGCCTGGTAGTTCGGCGCGAGCAGGAAGACCTTCTTGAAGCCCTCCGCCTCCGCATGGGCGCCCATGGCCTCGGCGTTCTGGTTGTTCTGGTAGGATGTCACGAAGAAGTTCGGGTTGCAGTTCCGGCCGGCAAAGGTGCTGGGCCCTGCATTGGGGCTGATCAGGACCGTGTCGCTCTCGATCACCGGCTTGAAGATCGCCTGGAGCATGTTCGAGAAGATCGTGCCGACGACGATGTCGACCTCGTCCGAGCTGGTGAGCTTCTCCGCCTTCGTCAGCGCCACATCGGGTTTCAGTTCGTCGTCTTCGACGAAGATCTCCACGGCCGCGCCGCCAAGCGTGCCGCCCTTGTGCTCCACGGCAAGGCGGAAGCCATCCTCGACCTGTTTGCCGAGCGCTCCCGGCGGGCCCGAGAGCGTGACGATCATGCCAATTCGGACCGGATCTGCGGCGAGCGCAGCGGAGGCGGCGAGGGTGAGGCAGCCCGCGGCAAGAAGCGCGGCGCTGAGGGGCTTGGTGATCATGACATTCTCCCAGGACAGTTGGGCGCGCAGGAGACACAGCGCGCCGACAGCAAGTGAACGTGGATCACGGTGGGGCGCAACTCAATCCTGTTTGCCGATCGCGTCGATCGGGCCGGTAATGCATGCATTGCGGTGTAAAGCCCTTCTGGCCTCATGCAAAAGTCTTGCGTGTTCGGCGAATCAGCGTAGCCTGATGACGTTACGTCTTAATTTTGTCGCTTATCCTTATGTACCATAGGCGTAGGTCAGTCTTCAGCGCTTGGGGCGGGGGTCCGGGGCGCGTGCACGTGCAGTTTTTCTGTGGCGCAGCGGAAGGGGATGGCATGAGGGTGTTAGGGGTCCGGAACAGTGGCGCGCTGGTCGCGCTGATGGCCGCGTGGCCGATCACAGCATTGGCGCAGGACGTGGTGATCACGCTGGATGGCAGCAATATGGAGCTGCGCGGCGAGATCGTTTCCTTCGATGGCGAGACGCTCACCCTCGCATCAACGATCGGTACGGTGAGCTTCCCTCTCAGCGAGATCACCTGCGACGGCTTGGCCTGCCCGGTCATCGCCTCGGAGGCGCCTGGCGAATACGGGGTGGTGCTCGATCCGTCCCTGCCGACGGACATGCTGGTGGACCTGGTCACGTCCTTTGCGGTAAGCGCCGGGCTCTCGGCCTCGCCGGTGGATAGCGACGGTATCGAGGTGGCTGCGGCTGGCGGCGATGCGGAGACCTTCCGGCTCTTCAGCACGAGCGGGACGGCCGTGGGGGCTGCTGCCGAACTGTCGCTCGTGGCTGGGATTGGAGACGGCAGCGCCGGGGCGGAAGGCGCGCGGCTGATCGGGCGCGGCGCGCTTGTGATCCTCGCCGACGAGAGCCTCGAACTCAATGCGATAAGCCTCGAGCAGCTTGCCGACATCTACAGCGGCCAGGTGACCGACTGGCGCCAGCTTCGGCGGCGTGCGGGCCCGGTGGCTGCGCATCTGCGCGAGGGCGATGTCGCTGATTTCGAGGCCGTTGTGCTGACGCCGCGCGGGCTGAGCCTGGGCGCCAGCGTCCGCATCGTCCCGAACGACACGGATATGGATGGCCTGCTGGATCAGATGCCGGGTGCGATTGCTATGACTGGGCTCGCCTCGAACCGCGCGACGCGGGTGGTGGGGATCGCCGAGAGCTGCGGGCTGAACCATGAGGCGACGCCGTTCGAGGTGGCGTCGGGCGAGTATCCGCTGGTGCAGCATCTGCGCGCGGAGGGCACGTCGGGCGGTGTGGAACTGCATCCGCTCTTCGATCATGCGCTGACGCCCGAGGGCCAGCAGATCGTCACCCGCTATGGCTATGCTGGCATTGCCACCGAGATGGCCGAGGCGGATCGGTCGCGAGACTGGCTTGGGAACGCCCTGAAGTTCGCAGAGCTTGCCAGTCTCACGGGTGGGGCGGATCTGAGTGTCGAGGTGGGTCAGCTGGCCGAGCGGCTGACGGAGGCGACGCGGCTCTCGCCGACGTTCCGGTATGTCTTTGCAAACCAGGTGCCCGATGCTGCCGCGATGTCCGACTTCATCAGCCTTTCGCGTGCGCTCGGCTCGGGTCGGTATGACGGCTATGAGGTGGTGTTTGCCGGCTTCACGGGGGACGCCAGTGCACAGGCTCTCGCGGTCACCGAAGCAGCCGCCCAGCGGGCCCTCGACCGCTTCCGGGCCGAAGCGCCCGAGGTCGCTGGCCGTGCGGGGATGAGCTTTGCAGCCGTGGGCTTCGGCAGCCTTGCGCCGCGCGCCTGCGAGGACACGGCCTTTGGGGACTATCTGAATGCTCGCGTGGAGGTGTGGGTCCGCCCCATGTCCTGACGCGGCAAACTTTCCCGGCGTGTCAGGGGTGGCCCGGCGGGAATTTGCGTAGGGCCGGTAACGGCTTGAGGGAAGAAGAGAGGGGACTGATATGAAAATGACAGCACTTGCTGCCGTGCTTGCGGGTACGGCGCTCACGACAGCCATCATGTCGGGCTCGCCCGCGGAGGCTGCCGACATTGCATGCGACACGACCTACACGGTGGTGAGCGGAGACTCGCTCAGCGGCATCGCCGCCCGTGCATACGGCTCGACTGGCAGCTTCCAGATCATCTACAGCGCGAATGCCGAAACCATCGGCGGCAACCCGGCGCTGATCAAGGTGGGCCAGCAGCTTACCATCCCGTGCCTCGAGGCGACCACGGCCTCCACCGCGGCGACCGACACGATCCGCGAGGAGGAGACGACCGAGGCGCTTCCGGCGCCGAGCAACCGCCAGATCCGCTTCGTGACTGGCACCGACTGGGCGCCGTTCTCGAACGAGGATCAGGAGCAGGGCGGCATGATGACCGAGGTCGTCAACGTCGCCATGGCAGCGGCCGATGGTGAGCCGGACTACAAGATCGACTTCATCAACGACTGGGGCTCGCATATGCGCCCCCTCATCTCGGACCACGCCTACGACATGACCTTCCCGTGGTTCCGGCCGAACTGCGACGTGGTGGACAAGCTCGGCGACGGCTCGAAGTTCCGCTGTAACAACCTCGACTGGTCGGACCCGCTCTACGAGCAGGTCGTTGGCTGGTACACGCGCGCCACCGACCCGGCACCGGCCAACCATGCCGAGCTTTCGGGCAAGACGCTTTGCCGGCCGGCCGGCTACGCCACCTTCATGATGGAAGAGCACGGGCTCGTGGAGCCGAACATCACGCTCGTTCGCCCGTCGAGCCCGGCCGAGTGCTTCAGCGGCCTCGTCGAGGGTAAGTTCGATGGCGTCGTGATCGCGAGCGATGTGGCGGAGGACGCGATTGCTGCAACCGGCACGGCCGATCAGGTGCGGTTCAACGATGCCCTGAGCCAGGTTGCCACGCTGCATGCCGTGATCGCCAAGACGCATCCGGACAAGGAGCGGATCCTGGAGAAGCTCAACAGCGGCATCTCGAAGATCAAGACTGACCAGCGCTGGTTCGAGATCGTGAAACGCCACCTCGCGGAGCATGCTGCGAAGTCGAGCTGATCGATCCTTGAGAGACAGCCGTCAGGCTCTGGGGGCGGCGGACCTTGCGTCTGCCGCCCCTCGGCGTATGACTGGCGGCCCGCTACAGCCATCCGAGGCCGCACATGTCCGCTCCTGCGAAGCCCTGCATCATCTGCGTCGCGATCACCGGCTCGGTCGCCCAGAAATCGGACAACCCGGCGGTGCCGATTGCAGTGCCGGAGCAGGTGGAGAGCACGCACGCCGCGTTCGAGGCCGGCGCGAGCATCGCTCATCTGCATGTACGCAACGATGATGGCAGCCCGAGTTCGGACCCGGAGAAGTTCGCCCGGCTGAAAGAGGGGATCGAGGCGCATTGCACCGGCATGATCGTCCAGTTCTCTACCGGTGGCCGATCTGGGGCGGGCGCGGCGCGCGGCGGGATGCTGCCGCTGGCGCCGGACATGGCGTCCCTCACCGTCGGCTCGAACAACTTCCCCACGCGTGTCTACGAGAACCCGCCGGATCTTGTTGATTGGCTCGCGGGTCTGATGCGCGAGCATGGCGTGAAGCCGGAGATCGAGGCCTTCGACCTGAGCCACATCTTCAAGGCAGCCGAGATGAACGCGGACGGGCGGATCCCCGGCCAGCTCTATGTGCAGTTCGTGATGGGGGTGCGCAACGCCATGCCGGTCGACCGGGAGGTGTTCGACTTCTACGTCGCCACGCTGGAGCGCCTCGCGCCGGATGCGGAATGGTGCGGCGCAGGCATCGGCCGGCATCAGCTCACCTTGAACGAATGGTGCATCGCGGGCGGCGGGCATGTGCGCACCGGGCTGGAGGACAACGTGCGGCTGGATCGCGAGACACTGGCGCCGTCGAACGCCGCCCTCGTCGAACGCACAGCAGCGCTCTGCGAGAAGCACGGTCGGCCCGTGGCAACGCCGGCGCAGGCGCGGTCGCTGCTGGGCCTGCGGGCCGGCTGAGCCGCTTGCGCCGCGCTGCCGGTCATGGTCATGAGCGGCACGGGACAGCGCAGGAGACCCGATGCTGAAGCTCGCGATTTTCGATGTGGACGGTACGCTCGTCGACAGCCAGGGCACGATCCTCGCGGCCATGGCGGCAGGGCACGAGGCGGCCGGTCTTGCAATGCCGGCGCGCGAGAAGGTGCTGAGCATCGTCGGTCTGTCGCTGCCTATCGCGATGGCGAGGCTTCACCCCGATGCGCCCGCCGATCAGGTCGAGCATCTGACGCAGGCGTACAAGAGCGCTTACAAGGCTGCGCGCGATGCGGGGGGCGGCGAGAGTACGATCCCCTTCTATCCCGGTGCGCGGGAGGCGTTGGCGCGGCTCGACGAGGCCGGCTGGCTCCTGGCGGTCGCCACGGGCAAGGCCCGCCGTGGGCTCGCGCACATGCTGGCGGCGCATGACCTGGAGCGCCTCTTCGTGGCGACGCAGACCGCGGATGATGCCCCCTCCAAACCGCATCCGGCGATGATCGAGAGCATCCTCTCAGAGACCGGCGTTGCGCCGCATGAGGCGGTGATGATCGGCGATACGCGCTTCGACCTGGAGATGGCTGCCAACGCCCGTGTCGCAGCTGTCGGGGTGTCCTGGGGCTACCATCCCGTTTCCGCGCTGTTCGATGCTGCGCCGCATAGCGTGATCGAGGATTTCTCGGAGATCGACGCGGCGCTGTCTGCGGCCCTCAAGCATGGCCGTGCAGGAGCGCCCCTATGAAGCGCTTCTGGAAGGTCACGACCGTTGCCGCCGTTGAGGGTGGCCATGAGGTCCGGCTCGACGAGAAGCCCATCCGCACGCCCGGCAAGGCGCCCCTGATCCTCCCTACCTCCGGGCTGGCGGAGGCGATGGCGGCGGAATGGGACGCGCAAGTCGAGCAGGTGAACCCGGCGGCCATGCCGATCACGCGCGCCGCCAACACGGCGATCGACCGTGTGTCGGCTGCGAAGGCTCATGTCGTCGATGAACTCGCTGGCTACGGGGAGACCGACCTTCTGTGTTACCGGGCGAGCCATCCAGAGGCCCTCGTGGACCGTCAGGCAGCGCTCTGGGACCCTCTGCTGGATTGGGCCGATGCGACCTTCGGTGCCCGCCTCGTGCCGGCGAACGGTGTCATGTATACGCCGCAGGATCCGAACGCCGTGCGCCGGCTGCGCGCGCCTCTGGAAGCGGCGGATGCGTGGCAACTCACCGCGCTCCATGAACTCGTGACGCTCTCGGGCAGTCTCGTCATCGCGCTCGCGACGGCGCGCGGACATCTCGGCCCCGAAGAGGCATGGTCGACCAGTCGCGTCGACGAAGAATGGAACATCGCCGAGTGGGGTGAGGACGCGGAAGCGGCGGCCCAGGCGGCCAAGCGCAAATCCGCGTTCCATAGCGCAGCGCGGATCCTTGGCCTCCTCGGATGACGACGGCATGACCGAGCACGGCTCCGGTGTGGGGCCGGGAGCGTCGGCGCCCCAAGCCGTACCGCTCTGGCGCCGGTATCTGCAGCGCGTTTCGACCCGTGGGGACTTTGTGTCCGAGATCGATGGCCTGCGTTTCATCGCCATCGCGCTCGTTATCCTGCATCACCATCATCTGATGTTGGGCCCGGCCGTCGAGGCGCGCGGGCTCGACTCCCTGGTCGTGCGGGTCTGGGGGGCGGTCGCGGAGGCCGGCGCCGTCGGTGTGCACATCTTCTTTGTCGTCAGCGGCATGATACTGGGCATGCCATTCGCCGCAGCCCGGTTGAGTGGCGGCCGGCCTGTTGAGCTAAAGCGCTACTTTCTCCGACGGCTGAGCCGGCTGGAGCCGCCCTATGTTATCAACCTGACTTTGCTGTTCTCTCTCGCGGTACTGTCCGATGGCATGTCGAAGTTCTCAGAGAGAGTGGGAAACTATCTCGCGTCCCTCTTCTATCTGCACAATATAATCTATGATCGGTGGAGCGACGTTAATTTCGTCGCATGGTCTTTAGAGGTTGAGGCGCAATTCTACATAGTTGCGCCACTTATAGCTGCGCTTTTCCTTGTGCGCCCGACAGGGGTTAGGCGCCTCTTGCTGATGGCGGTAATCGTGGCGACCACACTGATTTCGCCGTTCTTCTACGTCATAGGGTTTCGATTTAGTGCAAGCTTGCTTGTTTTGGCTAACTTTTTCTTCGCTGGTTATTTGCTTGCAGATCTGCGTGTTACTGGCCAGCTGAAGCCGGGGCGCTACGCAGCGCTCATGGATGTGGTGGCCGTGCTTGCTCTGGCGGGCGTTATTGCTGGTAGGCTGAGCATGTTGCCTGGCTCTCCGATCAGCTTAGAGCCCTTTCTTATTCTGCTTTTCATCTGGTCGGCCCTGAAGAGCTGCATCGTCCTTGCGTTTCTTCGGCTGCCCGTAATCTATATTATCGGTGGTATGTGCTACACGATCTATCTCTATCACGCCTGGATGATCTTCGGTCTCTATCGCGTCGTCGATCTCGGGCTCTGGGTTCAGGATACAGCGACGTTTCTGCTGGTCAGCGGGCTTGTTTTCGCGCTTGTCGTGCTGGCATGCGTGCCCTTCTTCATCTTCGCGGAACGACCGTTCATGTTCCCCGACTGGCCGGCGCGCGCCGCCAGTCTCTGGCGTAGCGTCAGGCAGCGGGCCTAGGGCGCGGGGCGGTTCAGGCGCGGGCGCGGCGGCGTCGCCTGCCGCCGCCGTCCTCGCCTTCGGGCGAGCCCCAGCGGGTGTCGGGCAGGGGTGAGAGACTGCGCAGGATGGGGTAGGGCGCCGTTTTGTGCGGGATGGCCATGGCGGCGACGAAGTGCTCCTGGAACCGCGGTTCCACTGCCGTCTCGACCTTTTCGATGCGGCGCACGACCTCCTCGATCTCGCGCCGGGCGCCACGGTTCAGCAGCGCGATGCGGGCGCCTGTGCCTGCCGCGTTGCCGGCCGAGCTGACCTTCTCTAGCGGACAGTCCGGGATCATGCCGAGCACCATGGCGTGCTTCGGGCTGATATGGGCGCCGAACGCGCCGGCGAGAACGACGCGATCGACCGTCTCGACCTCCATCTCGTCCATCAGCAGCCGGGCGCCCGCGTAGAGCGCGGCTTTGGCAAGCTGGATGGCACGGACATCCGCCTGGGTAACGGTGACGAGCGGACCGTCGGCCGCACGGCCGTCGTGAACGACATAGGCCCAGGTGCGCCCGTCCTGCACCACCGCAGCGCCGAGAGCGGCCTCGGGGCCGATGGCGCCGTCCTCGTCGAGGATGCCGGCGATGCGCATCTCGGCAATTACCTCGATGATGCCCGAGCCGCAGATGCCGGTGACGCCGCCGGGGCCGACCTCCTCGTGGAAGCCCGGTTCGTCGGACCAGTGTTCGCAGCCGATCACGCGGAAGCGGGCGCGGCGGGTCTCCGGGTCGATCTCCACCCGCTCGATCGCGCCGGGCGCCGCGCGCTGGCCAGCGCTGATCTGCGCGCCTTCGAAGGCCGGTCCGGTGGGGGAGGAGCAGGCCAGCACCTTATGCCGGTTGCCAAGCAGGATCTCTGCATTCGTGCCGACATCGACGATCAGGGAGAGCTCTTCCTGCTCGTGCGGATGCTCGGAAAGGGCTACCGCAGCCGCATCGGCGCCCACATGGCCCGCGATGCAGGGCAGGATGTAGAGCCGCGCATCGGGGTGCATGCGCAGGCCGATCTCGTTGGCCCAGAGCGTCAGGCTCTCGGAGGTGGCGAGCGCGAAGGGGGCGCCGCCGAGCTCGACCGGGTCGATTCCCAGAAGCAGGTGGTGCATGACCGGGTTGCCCACGAGCACGCCCTCGAGCACGTCCTCCGCGCTGATCTCCGCCTCCGTCGCCAGTTCAGCGATCAGGCGGTTGATGGCCTCGCGCACGGCGAGGGTCATCTCCCGGTCCCCGCCCGGGTTCATCATGGCGTAGCTGACCCGGCTCATCAGGTCCTCGCCAAAGCGGATTTGCGGGTTCATCACGCCGGAGGAGGAGAGCACGCGCCCGTCCCGCAGGTCGCAGAGATGCCCGGCAATGGTTGTCGAGCCGACGTCGAAGGCCACACCGTAGACGCCGCCATCGTAGAAGCCGGGCCAGACCTGGACGACGCGCCCCTGGCTCCGCTTGTGCCCGTTGTGGATCGCGACCGTGACCTGCCAGTTCCCTTTGCGCAGCGCCGGCTGGAGCATCTGGAGCGTGCGCAGGTCTCCCCCCCCGTTCT
>JBCBHB010000010.1:0-14154 GCA_038526025.1 Pseudomonadota bacterium | reverse complement strand
CAGAAAGAGGAACGGCGCCAGCCGCCAGTTCGAGCGTGCGAGGAACAGCGCGCCGGCTACCGCGGATCCCGTGAGCAGCAGGAAATCCGTCAGCCGCCAGGTCCAGGCCTGCACGCCGAAGAGGCGGATGCCCGCCTCGTGGAGCAGCATCGCCCCCGGCCAGTTCATGTCGAAGCTGCCGGCGTAGTAGGGCTGGCCCTGGGTGGCGATGAAGGCCATCCAGTCGAACTGCGACTGGTCGGGCGAGGGGGGCACGGTCAGGTACAGCGCCCCGAGCACGGCCATCACCGGCAGCCAGCAAAGCAGCAGGCCGGCGCGGGCGGCCAGTGTCACAGCATCGCTCCCATGAAGCGGTCATGCGTCATCGCAGCGGCGGTCAGGGCGATGCCCTCGCTCAGCCGTGTCGGGGTGAAATCCGATGGCAGGCTGTTGGGCAGGAAGGTGTTGTCGCGCGCATTCTCCGGGCGGGGGTCGATCCGCAGCAGAAGCCTCGCATCCTGATGCGCCTCGATGAGCTGGATCACCTCGAAGATCGAGGTGGGCCGGGCGGACGCCAGGAGCGCGATCTCCGTGGCGGCGCCCGGCGGCGTCTCGTCGAAGGTCCGTGCCGCGATGAAGCGGCCGATGTCGATTGCATAGACATAGTCGCGCTGCGTGGTCAGCGAGCCCATGATGGTGGCGGGCCGGCCGCGCACAGCGGCGGCAATCAGCGCCGCGATCAGGCCGCGCCGTGCGCCGGGGGCATAGCCGTAGACACTGCTGGGACGGAGGATGTGGCGCCGGCCCAGCCCGGCATCCTCGAGCACCAGGTCCTCCTGCGCGAGCTTGCCCGTGCCGTAGGGGCGAAGGGGCGACGGCACGGCCAAGGGCCCGCATGCGGTCTGACCCTCGAAGAGCCCGCCGGCAGAGCTCACATGGATGAAGGCGCGGCGCTCCTCCGGCACCGCCGCGGCGATCCGCCGAACCGTCGCCAACACGCGCCGGAACGCCCGCAGCTCAAGCTCCATGGCCGGGTCGTCGGAGCCAAAGCCGCTGCGCCCGGCGGCCCAGATCACGGTGAGCCTCGCATCCGGTCGCGCCGTCAGCAGCTCCTCCGTCGCCGCCTCCAGCGCGGTGGCCTCCGGGGCCGCCAGTTCCGCCCAGTTCCACTCGAAATGGCGTTTCCGCGCCGTGCCGATCCGGCTGACGATGGCGCGCACCGCCGCGCCGCCGATCAACCCCGTGCCGAAGACCAAAACGATGCCCGGCGCCAATCGGGCGGTCCGGTCCCAGTCGATCAGGATCATGCGGCGTTGCTCTCGCTGCCCTCCGCGCCCCGGCGGGCGAACCATTCGGACAGCGCATGGTCGGCAGATCGGTCGATCGTGAAGAAGGTCGGCCGGCCATGCGCCTTCAGCACCAGCGTCGAGAGGTACTGCAGGCAGAGGCCGACCATCACCGACAGCAGGCCGGCCGAGAGGGTGACGGCGACGAACAGCGAGGTCCAGCCCTGTACCCCGATGGTCTCCGGCGAGACGAGGCGAACGATGAGGAAAAAGATGCCCGCCAGCACCGAGATCACCGAAAGCGCCACCCCCACCCAGAGCCCAAGGCTCAGGAACCGAAGCTGGCTGCTGAACAGCATCCGCTGCGCGTGGGAGACGAGCCGCTTGAGATTGTACCCGCTCTTGCCCGTGCGCATGAACCGCTCGTCCTTCAGCTCCATCTCCACCGCGCCGATGCGCTGGGTGAACCAGAAGAGCGCGATGTCGAAATAGGTGCTGTGGCTGCAGACGCTGGCGGTTGCCCGCGCAATGGGCCCGCGGAGAAGGCGGAAACTGTTGACGAAGCGCAGCGTGGGGTTCCCCGTGAGCCATTCCATCAGCCGCTTGAAGAAGCGCGAGGCGCCGTCCCGCCACGCCTTGCCATGAACGGCGGCCGAAGCCGGGCGGGCATAGACCACGTCCGCATGGCGGGTCACCGCATGCTCGAGCAGGTCCTCGATCCGCTCCGGCGGATGCTGCAGGTCCTCGTCGAGGGTCACAATCCAGTCCCCGCTCGAATGCAGGATGCCGGCAATCGTCGCGGCGTGCTGGCCGTAATTGCGCGAAAGATGAAGGGCGACGACCCATGGCTTCTCGGCAGCCAGCCTGTCGATCACCGCTTCCGAGCCGTCGATGGCCGCATCGTCGACCAGGATCAGTTCGGTCACCGAAACGGCGGCGCCCTCCCGCTCCCACTCGTCCCGCACGGCCTCCACCGCCTCGACGAGACGCTCGAGATAGGCCTCGCCGGAAAAGACGGGCACGACCACGCTGAGATCGACACGTGTTGTCACGGGCTCTTGCCTCCGATCGCCTCTGACCGCCGTCCGGTTCTATCCGCAGAAAACCGGTAAATCTGTGACGTCTCTTGGTAAATGTCTTATGCAGCGCAGGCTATGTCGGGCGACACGCTTGCGGTGCTTCGTGCCTTGCAATCGCCCCCTGTGGCGCCTATCCGACGCGGCAAGGCCTCGTCGCCAGGGGTCGGGATCGGAGCGTAGCGCAGCCTGGTAGCGCGTCGGTTTTGGGTACCGAAGGTCGCGAGTTCGAATCTCGCCGCTCCGACCACTCCTTCCGAACTCTGTCAGACCCGCTTGCCGAGCGCCACGGGCGCCATGTGGCCCACGCCGGGTGCCGCTGCGCGTCCCGGCTCTGCGGGCGGCGCGGATTTCACGGTGCCGGTCCCCGGGTCGGGCCGCGCGCCGGGGCCGCTCGAGGGCGCGCCGCGCTCGCGATAGGGCGTGCGGTTGAAGTGCGCCCGGTAGCATTTCGAGAAATGCGAGGGCGAGGTGAAGCCGCAGGCAAGTGCCACGTTGATCACGCTCATATTGGTCTGCAGCAGGAGCGACCGCGCCTTCTCCAGCCGCAGTTCCATGTAGTACCGCTTCGGCGAGCGGTTGAGGTAGCGCCGGAACAGCCGCTCCAGCTGCCGCGTCGACATGCCCACCCCGCGCGCCAGCTCCGCCGGGCTGATGGGCTCCTCGGTCGAGCGCTCCATGGTCTGGATGATCTCGATGAGCTTCGGGTGGCGCACGCCGATCCGCGCCGGCACCGAAAGCCGCTGCTCGTCCTGCTCCCCGCGCACGGGCATGTGCAGCAGCGTGTCGGCCACCGTCGCCGCCATGTCCTCCCCATGATGCTTGCCGATGAGATGCAGCATCATGTCGGCCGAGGCGGTGCCGCCCGCGCAGGTGAAGACGCCGTCGGACACGACGTAGAGCAGGTTCTCGGCCTCCACCTCCGGATAGTCCTCGGCGAAGGCAGCGAGGTTTTCCCAGTGGATGGTGCAGCGCTTGCCGTCGAGCAGCCCGGCCTTCGCCAGCACATAGGCCCCGGTGCAGAGCGCGCCGACCTTGGCGCCCCGGCGCACCTCGCGCCGCAGCCAGGTCAGAACCGGGCGCGAAGCCGCGCGCTCCAGCCCGAAACCCGCGCAGACCACGATGCTGGCGCCGCGCTGGACCTCGCCGAGCCCGCCATCCACCATGATCCTCGTGCCGTTGGAGCATTCCACCGCCTCGCCATCCTCCGAGACGAGCCGCCACGCATAGAGCGGCTGGCGGGCCACGCGGTTCGCGATACGCAGCGGTTCGATCGCCGTGGAAAACGCGATCAGCGAAAACGCCGGGGACAGCAGAAACACGTATTCCCGTGTCCCGCTCTGCTCGGGTGTGAGCTTCCGCGCGCTTGTCTCCACCGCCATCAAGGCCTCCACGATCGCTGCCGCAGCCACCGGTCTCGCGCCTATACCGGCACATTGCCTATTTCATGACCACAGAAGGGAGAGCGTGATACGCACGCCTCTCCGGGTCAAGGCGCGCGCTCGTAGCATCTTTTTGCGGTATGGCAAGGGCGGCTGGCCCGCGTTAAGAGGCAATCTCCGATTCCAGGAGGAAAGAGCCATGACGACGCAGTGGAGCAAGAACAGCTGGCGCAACCACGAAGCCCTTCAGATGCCTGTCTATACCGACGAGACGGCGCTCAAGGGTGTGGAAGGCCGCCTTGCAAGCTATCCGCCGCTCGTTTTTGCGGGTGAGGCCAGGAGGCTAACCGCCCGGCTTGCCGAGGTCGCCGAAGGCCGCGCATTTCTGCTCCAGGGCGGGGATTGCGCCGAGAGCTTCGCCGAATTCACGGCAGACAATATCCGCGACACCTTCCGGGTGATGCTGCAGATGGCCGTGGTCCTCACCTTCGCCACGCGCCTGCCGGTGGTGAAGGTCGGCCGCGTGGCCGGGCAGTTCGCCAAGCCGCGCTCGTCCGACGTGGAGAAGGTCGGCGATGAGACGCTGCCCTCCTACAGGGGCGACATCATCAACGGCTTCGACTTCACCGAGGGCGCCCGCGTGCCGGACCCCGAGCGGATGATCACGGCCTACATGCAGTCGGCCGCCACGCTCAACCTGCTCCGCGCCTTCGCGACGGGCGGTTATGCGGACCTGCACCGCGTGCACCAGTGGAACCTCGAATTCGTGTCCGACGACGCGCTGGCCAAGGAATACGGCAAGCTGGCGGAGCGGATCTCGGATGCCGTGAGCTTCATGGATGCCTGCGGCGTGAACCCTGCCACGGCCGAGAGCCTGCGCACGGTGGAGTACTACACCTCCCACGAGGCGCTGCTGCTGCCCTACGAGGAGGCGCTCGCCCGCGTCGACTCGACCACGGGCAAAACGGTCGCCGGTTCCGGTCACATGATCTGGATCGGGGACCGTACCCGCCAGCCCGATGGCGCGCATGTGGAGTTCTGCCGCGGCGTGCTGAACCCCATCGGCCTGAAATGCGGTCCCAGCCTGCAGCCGGACGAGCTGATCACGCTGATCGACCGGCTCAACCCGGAGAACAGCCCGGGCCGGCTCACGCTCATCTGCCGCACCGGTGCGGGCAAGGTGGCCGATCACCTGCCCGGCTGGATCAAGGCGGTGGAGCGCGAGGGCCGGAAGGTCGTCTGGTCCTGCGACCCGATGCACGGCAACACCATCAAGGCGGCCGGCGGCTACAAGACCCGGCCCTTCGATCGTGTACTGGGCGAAGTGCGCGAGTTCTTCGACGTGCACCAGGCCGAGGGTACCCATGCTGGCGGCGTGCATTTCGAGATGACGGGGCAGGACGTGACGGAGTGCACCGGCGGTGCCTTCGACATCACCGATGCCGATCTCGCCAGCCGCTACCACACGGCTTGCGACCCGCGCCTCAACGCCAAGCAGGCGCTGGAACTCGCCTTCGTGCTGTCGGAGGAGCTCAGCCAGCTGAGCGCCGCGCCGGCCGCCCCGGTGGTGACCGCCGCGGGCTTCTGAGGCGGGCATGAGCGATCACAACGCGTCGGCGGCCGAGGTCGCCGGCGCTTTTTCGTCTCTGGGTATCCCCGGCTTTGTCGCGGTGCTTACGGCGGCGGCGGCCCGTGGCCTGTCGGATCGTGAGATCGACACCGCGGTGCATGTGCTCGCGGCGGAGGACAACCCGTCCCGCCGCCTCGGCCCCGCCGCGGCGGAGATCGCCCTCTCCTTCATGCCGGCGCGCGGCGATACGGATTGGCCGACGATCCTTCCCGGCGTGGATGTGAACGTGGTGCCCGTGGCGCACCGGCGGAAGCGCCTTCTCATCGCGGATATGGACAGCACCATGATCCCCGTGGAGTGCATCGACGAGCTGGCCGACATGGCCGGCGTCGGCGCCGAGGTGGCAGCGATTACCGAGCGGGCGATGGCGGGAGAACTCGACTTCGAAGGCGCGCTCACCGAACGCGTCGCCCTTCTCGCCGGGGCGGAGGTGGCGCTGCTGGAGCGGGTCTTCGCCGAGCGCATCGCCCTCAACCCCGGCGCCCGCGCGCTCGTGCGCACCATGGTGGCGGCGGGCGCGCATACGATGCTGGTCTCCGGCGGCTTCACCTTCTTCACTCGGCGTGTGGCGGCCGTGGCGGGCTTCGCGGAGAACCGGGCCAACACGCTCGAGATGGCGGATGGCCGTCTCACCGGCCGCGCCGTGCCCCCCATCCTCGGACGTGCCGCGAAGCAGGCGGCGCTGGAGGAGGCACTGGCGGCCCGCGGGCTCACGCGAGACGAGGCCATGGCGGTGGGCGACGGCGCCAACGATCTCGCCATGGTCGAGGCTGCCGGCCTCGGCGTCGCCTTCCGCGCCAAGCCCCGTCTCGCCGAGGCGGCGGATGCACGGATCGACCATGCCGGCCTCGAAGCGCTGCTGGCGCTGCAGGGCTACGCCGCGGACGAGATTGCAGCGGATTAAAGTGAAAATCCCGCTATGGGGCCGCAGCAGATCGGGGAGACAGCCACGGCCCCATAGCGGGCGAAGGTTACCGGCCACCGCCTGGGACAGCGGATCGTTCGACCGGTCCCAACTCTACTCGCAAGTACCGTGCCACTGACGCCCTTGGGTGTAACGCAAGGTTTACGCTGCGTTTCCGGCCCAAACAGGCGGGTGCGCCGGCGACAAGGGGATGTCCTTAGGCGGAGTTCTGCCGGAAGGCGGGCCCCATCGGCGAGAATCCGCCGATGGGGCTCCCCTCAGCGCCAGAGACGGTCGGCGTATTTTTCCTCGAGGCCGGCATACATGCCCGCTACCTGCTCGCCATAGCCGTTCCACTTGATCGTGGGGATCCGCTCCTCGGTGCCGAGCACGCGCTCGCTCGCCTGGCTCCAGCGCGGGTGGCTGATGGCCGGGTTCACATTGGCCCAGAAGCCATACTCCGCGCTCTGCAGCTCCTCCCAGAACCCCACCGGGCGCTCTTCCACGAAGCTCACCCGCACGATCGACTTGATCGACTTGAAGCCGTACTTCCAGGGCAGGTGGAGCCGCATGGGCGCGCCGAACTGGTGCGGCAGCACCTTCCCATAGGCGCCCACAACCATCATCGTCAGGTCGTTCGCCGCCTCCTCGATGGTCACCGCCTCGGTATAGGGCCAGGGGTACCAGTGCTGGCGCTGGCCGCGGGCCATATCCGGGTCCATGAACGTCTCGAAGCGCACATATTTGGCCGAGGAGAGCGGCTTCGCCTCCGCCACCAGCGCCGAGAGCGGGAAGCCGATCCAAGGCACCACCATCGACCATGCCTCTACGCAGCGGTGGCGGTAGATCCGCTCCTCGATGGGCATGCGCTTCAGCAGGTCCTCCATCGCGATGGTCTTCGGCGCTTCCACCTCGCCGTCGAGCGTCACCGACCAGCCATCGGTGTCGAGCGCCTGGGACGCGTTGTAGATCTGCTTGTGGCTGCCGAACTCGTAGAAGTTGTTGTAGGTCGAGTTCACATCCTCGTCCGTCACCGCCCGGCCCGCATCGGCGAAGGCGGGGTTCAGCGTGGGCGGTGGCGCATAGGGCGTGTTCGGCGCCGGCAGGCCGGAGGTGCGGGGTGCAGCCTCGCTCGCCGCCTGGGCCATGGGCATATCCCGGTTGAAGGCGATGCCGGTCAGAAGCGCCGCACCGCCCGCGACACCGCCCATGGCGAGGATATTCCGGCGGTTCCAGAACACCGCCTCCGGCGTGGTCTTGTTCTCCGAGATCATCCAGCTCGGACGCTTGAGGCGCTTCATCGGTGGTCCTTCCAGCAGCGTCAATCACGGTGGGGAGATAGGTATGCCCAACCGCGCTGTGAGCGAGAGTCACGGTCACGTTATCGCAGCCGCCCGAGGGCCCGCTGCGCACGCGGCCTTTCGGAATTCCGCAGGGTAGGGCAAGCTTGCACCTGATGACAGATCTGTCCGACGCCTTTTCGGCCGACTGGCAGCGCCGCCTGCGCTTCCCCGCCTGGCGGCCGCTGGTGCTCTCGTTGTCGATCATGGGCGCGGTCATCATCCTCACGGCCTCCTATTATCGCACCAGCATCACGGCGGCGGACCGGCTTGCGGAGGAGACGGCGGCCGATGCGGCGCTGCTGGCGGAGGCGCTGCAGCGCGATGCCGCGCGGGCCGTACCCCTCGCGGCGCTTGCCGCCAGCGTGGCGGAGAACACGCGCGAAGCGGGGCCGGCGCCCTTGGCGCGCCTTGCCGCCGGCAGCTCCGCGGCCGCCCTTGCCCTCTATGCCCCCGCGCCGGGCGACGCGGCGGCGGGTGGCGAGGCGGTCATAGCACTGCGCCCCGTGGCGACGGCTCGCGGGCCCGATGGGGCGGCGCTGCCCGAGGAGGCGCTGGTCGCTCTGGCGGCGCGTGCCCTGGCGGAGGGGCGCGCCAATGCCTCCCTGCCACTCATGAGCGCCGGTATCCCGGACGAGGATGTGGACGGCGCAGCGGCCACCTTCGGCGCCGCCGGCTTCCTGCTCGCCGCCGCCCAGCGCGTGGAGGCTGCCGGTCGCCCCGCCGTTGCCGTCGCCGCCCTCCGCCCGGTGGCCTTCGAGGCGGCAGCGCGCGGGATGGAGGGCGAGGCCGTGGTCGCCAGCATCGCCGCCGCGCCAGCCGACCCGCGGCTGGCCGCCGTGGCTGAAGGGCGGAGCATCGCCCACGCCGCCCCCGTCGACGATCTCGGTCTCGCCGTCACCATCACGCGCTCGACCCGTCCGGTGCGGGAGCGGGCGGCTACCGTCGTCTCGATCGAGATCATGGTGATGGCCCTCCTTGCCGCGCTTGCGCTCTTCATGGACCAGCGGCGGACCCACCGCGCCTACACCGCGCTCACCGGGGATGCCGAGGCGCTGCGCGGCCTCAACCTGCGGCTCAGCGAGGAGGTGGAGGAGCGCCGGCGGGTGGAGGCGGAACTGCGTGCCGCAGAGGCCGGGCTGCGGGAGGCGGAGAAGCTTGCGGCCCTCGGCCAGATGTCCGCTGCCGTCAGCCACGAGCTCAGCCAGCCCGTGGCGGCCCTGCGTACCTATCTCGCGGGCCTGCGCCTTCTCCTTCGCCAGCAGCGCGAGGCCGAGGCGGCGGAGACGCTCGGGCATGTGGACCGCATCGTCGAGCGGATGACCGCGATCACCCGCGAGCTGAAGGCGCTCGCCCGCCGCGGGGGGAGGGACGAGGCCGTGCCACCGCCCGTGGTCGACCTTGCCGGCGCCGCGGCCGCGGCCGTGGAGGGCATGCGCCCGTTGATGAGCGATGCGGGCGTGACGGTACGCATCGAAGCCGCCGGCGCCTCCTACCCCGTGCGGGCGGAGATGCACCGGCTGGAGCAGGTCTTCTCCAACCTCCTGCAGAACGCACTCGACGCACTGGGCCCGGTTGAGAACGGCGGCGCGCGGCGGATCGAGCTGCTGGTGCTGGAGGAGGGCGGCGCCGTCAGCGTCGAGGTGGCCGATAGCGGGCCCGGTGTCGAGCGCGTGGCGGCCGGGCAGGTCTTCGAACCCTTCTTCACCACCAAGGTGCAGGGGGAGGGGCTGGGCCTCGGGCTGGCCATCTCCGCCACCATCGCCGCCGATCTCGGCGGCAGGCTCGATCTTCTGCCATCGCGGCGCTACGGGCCCTGCCGCGGCGCCCGCTTCCGCTTCGTTCTGCCCTCGGCCCGCACGCTCGCAGCGGCGTCGGCGGTGGAGGGCGCCGCATGAGCGCGGCCGTAACCCCGCCCCTCGGCCTGGGCGACACCGCGGCCGGCGCGTCGAAGGCGGCGGGGCAGGGAGCGGTCCCGGTCCTGATCGTCGACGACGAGGCGGAGCTGCGCCGCAGCCTCGCCCAATGGCTCCGCCTCGGCGGCTTCGAGCCCCGCGCCTTCGCCGGCGCTGCCGAGGCCTGGGAGGTGCTCTCCGCCGAGGGGCGGGACTTTCCGGGCGTGGTGGTGAGCGACCTGCGCATGCCCGCCTTCGATGGCATGGCCCTCCTCGCCCGCGTTACCGCCATCGACAGCGCGCTGCCGGTCATCCTCCTCACCGGGCATGGCGATGTGCCCATGGCCGTCGATGCCATGCGCGAGGGGGCCTATGATTTCGTCGAGAAACCCTTCGATCCGGACCGGCTGATGGCCCTCATCGCCCGCGCCGCGGAGGCCCGGGCGCTGGCGCTCGAGAACCGCCGCCTCCGATCGCTCGCGCCGGGGGAGGGCGGTGTCCGGCTTCTCGAAGCGCGGCTCCTCGGCAACTCGCCGGCCATCAGGCGCCTGCGTGCAGAGGTTTCGGAGGCCGCCGAGAGCGCGGCCTCGGTGCTTATCACGGGCGAGACCGGGTCCGGCAAGGAGCTGGTGGCCCGGAGCCTGCACGACCTCTCCCCCCGCGCCGGCGGCCCCTTCGTGGCCGTGAACTGCGCGGCCGTGCCCGAGACACTGATCGAAGCGGAGTTCCTGGGCCATGAGGCCGGGGCCTTCACCGGCGCTGGCAAGGCCCGGCCCGGCTGGTTCGAGGCGGCCTCAGGCGGCACGCTCTTCCTCGACGAGCTGACCGCCCTGCCCGCCCGGCTGCAGCCGGTTCTCCTGCGCGTGCTGCAGGAGCGGGAGGTGACCCGCCTCGGGGCGCGCCAGCCCCGGCGTGTGGATACGCGCGTGCTGGCCGCCACAAACGAGGATGCGGAGGAAGCGGTCGCCGCCGGCCGCCTGCGCCGCGATCTCTACTTCCGGCTTGCGACCCTCGCGATCGCCGCCCCGCCGCTGCGCCGCCGGAGCGGGGATGCGGCCCTCCTCTTCAACCATTTCGCGGCAGAAGCGGCAGCGCGGGACGGGGCGGAGGCGCCGGAGCTGGGGCCCGACGATATCGCCGCCCTTGCCGCGCATGACTGGCCGGGCAATGTGCGCGAGCTCATCAACCTCGCCGAACGGGCCGTGCTGCGCCAGCGGCGCGGGCGGGTTTCCGTGGCGGCCCTGTTGCGCGGGGAGAGCGCGCCCGAGCCTGCCCGGCACAGCGGCGAGGGAGAGACGCTTCGGGCAAGGCTCGAGGCGGCGGAACGCGCCATTCTTACCGAGGCGCTGGCCCGGCACGCCGGTTCGGCTGCGGGGGTGATGGCCGAGCTCGGGCTGCCGCGGCGGACCTTCAACGAGAAACTCGCGCGCCACGGCCTCGCACGGAAGAACTTCGCCGACGAGGGCTGAGCGTTCAGCCCAGCTGACGCCCGAGATCCGCCGGCAGCGTCACGAAGCGGGGTGGCGGGTTCTGCTTCCAGTAGACGAGCCGGCCGATCGGAGAGGACACGGCGAGGTGGATGATCCGCCGGTGCATCGGCTGCACGCCCGCCGCTTTCATCGCCGCCATCATCAGCGCGTTGGCGAAGGCAAAGTCCCGGGAACGCGCGCCGTGCCCCTCAAGATCCTGCCAGGCCACGAAAAGGTAATCGTGCAGGATGGCAGCCTCGAGATGCGGCCCGACCCTTCCCACGAACCATCGCGCCACCGCGGGCACCGAGGCGAGGTCGGTCAGCATCCCCGCAGGCACTGTCAGGCGCTGGCGCGGCGCTTGCTCATCAAGCAGGTAGCTGACCGTGTAGGGCGCGGCGACGATGTACTGCGCCTCCCGGCTCCCGGCCATCGGAATGGCCTTCTCGGCGCGCGCCAGCAGCAGTGGCGTCTCGAAGCGCAGGTCGCTCACGCTCGTCCAGCGATCGGGATAGGGGTTGGCGATGAGCGGGCTGATCGGCGTGTAGGTCACGATGCGGGCCTCTCGGGTCACGGGGGAAGGGCAGCGTCAGCTGCGCCCCTTCTGCCATCGCCGATCGTCGTGTTGCGCGCCGCAGGGCCGCAGCGCGCGCTCCAGTCTAGGACGCGTCCGGGCCAAAAAAAAAGCCGGGCTCAGGGCCCGGCCAAGTTCAACAGGGAGGTATCACAACCTAAGCGCAGTCGCCTGCGCTCATGCGAAGAGATAGGCGTAAACCCCGGGCGCTACAACTCGTTCGGCTTCCGCCATTCGGCAACGCCGCTATGCCCTCAGTGCATGACGCCCACGTAACTCGTTGCGCCGCCTGGGCTTCAGGCCGCCACGCTCCGTTTCGTGAAGCTCTCGAGCTCTCGCAGAACGAAGTCACGGAATGCGAGCACGCGTTGGGAGTGCCGCAATTCCTCGGGGTACACGAAATACACCGTGATCGGATCGCTCGCCTCCTCGGGCAGGATCTGCACCAGATCATCCGCGTCGCGGGTGATGTAGTCGGGCAGCGCCGCGATGCCGAGGCCGTTCCGCGCCGCCTGCAAAATCCCGAAATAGCTGTTCATCCGCAGATGCGACGGTGCCTGGTCCGCGCCCAGCGAGGAGAGCCACGCGGCCGACCCCGCGGGCTGCGGCGCGCGCGGGCTGAAGGTGATCAGCCGATGCTCCCGAAGCGCCTCGGGGCTCTCGGGCGCGCCATGCCGCTCGAGATAGGCTTTAGACGCATAGAGCCGGATGGCGATGTCCATCAGCGGACGGCGGATGAGGTCGGCCTGGCTCGGCGCGGTCAGCCGGATGGCCACATCCGCCTCGCGCATCGGCAGGTCGAGGATCGCCTCGGTCAGGATCAGCTCGACCGAAAGGTTCGGGTGCTCGTCCAGCAGCTGGTCCAGCCGTGGCGCGAGCCAGAGCGTGCCGAAGCCCGCCGTGGTGGTCACCCGCAGTTCGCCGAACACCTCGTCCTTCGCGTCCCGGATGCGCGCCTCGGCGGAGGTCAGGCGCTTCGCAATCTCCCGCGTGGTCTCGTAGAGGATCTCGCCCTGCTCCGTGAGCAGCAGGCCGCGGGCATGGCGGTGGAAGAGCGTGGTCTGCAGTGCCGTCTCCAGCCCGCGAATCTGCCGGCTGATGGCGGACTGGCTGAGATGGAGCTGCTCGCCCGCATGGGTGAGACTGCCCGCATCCGCCACCGCGTGGAAAACCCTAAGCTTATCCCAGTCGATCATCGCAGTTTGTCCCGTCCGTCCGTGCCTCGGCCTTCACGCCATCGCTTGTGCCCGCCGCGGCACCGTGAGTATATCGCGACCATGCAACTGGTTGGTCCGATCGGCGCATGGCTCCTGCGCCCGCTGCTCTTCATCGCCATGTGGTGCGCCCTTGCGACGCAGGCTATGGCCGCGGGGCCACTCGAAGGGCGTTTTTACGGGATCGACCGAGCGGCGGGGGCCGAGCTGCGCGTCAGCCGTGGCGGCGCCGGGTTCGAGGGCACGATCCGGGACGGGCAGGGTGGCAGCCGCGAGTTCGACCTGACGCCCGAGGGCGGAGGCGCCGCAGGCATGCTCCGCATGGATGGCCGACAGGTGCTGATGCGGCTCGATCCGGTGGAGTTCGGCGTCGAGGCCGTGATCGTGCCGGTGGAAGAGGGCGGCCGGCTGATGACCGACCAGTCCCAGATCTTCGTCTTCGTGCGCACGGATATCGAGCTGCCCGATCCGCCGGAGGGCTTCATCGTGCCGCCGCCGCCGTCGCAGCGGGTGGTGCCGGCCTACGGGTTCCTTGCGAGCTATCAATTCTGGTCTCCCACCGCGGTGCGGGACGGTTATGCCCGGCTGCCCACGCGCCATCGCACGCTCATCCGCCTGTTCCCCGCCGTGCAGCTCGATGTGATCTGGAAGCTCTGCCTGGCGCCCGATGCGGAGGCGGAGCTTGGAACGGCGACGCGCGGGCAGGGCGTCTCTTGCGACGAGGTGCGCGAGGTGATCGCGCGGGCGCAGAGCGATGGCCGGTTTGACGACTACAAGGCCGAGGTCGATGCGCAGGCCGATACGCTGATCACGGCTGTGCGCTGCGGCGACAACTTTGTGGAGAGCAAGCGGACCTGCGACAGTGCCGCCATCGATGTCAGCCGGATGGCGACATCGCTTGAGACCGCGGCCAATGTTCTCGACCGCTACCGCTGAGGCCGGGGTCGCGTGCCCGGCCCCACCCGACGCTCAACGCTGGTGGTGGAGCGTGCGCCGGTTCTTGCTGCCCCAGTCCTCGATCCACTCGAGCACGGGGCGGAGTGCCTCACCCTTCGGCGTGATCCGGTACTCGAGCCGGCGCGCACCGCTGTGCACGGGCCGCTTCTCGAGGATCCCTTCGTCGACCAGCCGGGCGAGACGATTGGAGAGAATGTTCCGCGCGACGCCAAGGCGACGCTGGAAAGTGTCGAACCGCGTGATGCCGCGTAGCGCGGCCCAAACAATCAGCAGTGTCCAGCTGTCGCCGATCTGCCGAACGGCATCGGTCATCGCCGAGATTTCTGCCTGTTCTAAATCGGCCACTTCGTGTTCCTTCCACTCTTGTGCGCTTTGCACACTGTTTCCGTACCATGGAAGTGGTGTCTGCACTCCGGACGATCACGTCGCCGCCTGTAGAATGTGATCA